>JAGWBT010000165.1:3941-12599 GCA_021295755.1 Candidatus Poribacteria bacterium | reverse complement strand
CTCACCAAGCCAACTCACCTCGCTCATTTATGATGGCTGAGAGTCAGTAGACATCAACATTTCAGCTATCATCTGGTCATTTGATGCTGTTTCCAAATCGACATCTTCCGCGTTGCTCTGAATTTCACTATCTCTGCTGCCCATACTTTGTCAATGCCCATGTGCCCCTAAATCTATAGAATGAGAGGGCATAAAGTTACGATTGTGGATGTATCATTAGACACATCACAGAGTGTTTTCAAAAGTTTAATCTTACCGTCGCGATAAACGCCTTCAATAGTTGTAGACAAGATCAGTCCTTTTTACTCCTCTTTTTCAATACGAATCGTAAAGCCTCATTAACAGCTTCCTCGTTGGGGAAAGCAGCTGCAACATCTGGCGCGAGACAGACAATGTTTGTACCAGCAGCATATTGCTGGGCATATTTGCCACGCACCCCATTTTTCAGCGATGTTTCATCGTACTCGGGACGTAATTCGTCATTCAGCGCGATTCTGTCAGTCATTATTGGTTGTCTTGTTCTATTTTCCTTGTTAAGAATGAAGGCGAATACGTTCCTTGCAGTGCTCCTTAAGATACTAGCCCGGCTGACGCTGCCGAAATTTCCCTCCACATGTCAATCGCAGAAGATGTTCGATCCCTGACACGCCGCCGCAATGCTCGAGCTACTGCCACAGCGTATCTTGATGATAGCCCCTCGGCAAGTTCTCTCGGACGGCCGGCAATAATCTCATCTTGCGTGAAATCTAGTGTTTGGTTCAGCAGGAGACTTAACAACAGCAAGCCTACATGATATATATCAGTATGTGTTCCTATCGCACCGAATTGTTCAGGTTTTAGGTGCTCTGGGGGCAACATCCATGGAGCAAGAATAGTATTGAAGAGACGAATATCTCCTGCAAGGCGGCTAATCCCTAAATCGCCGATCTTGAATCTCCAAACAGGGTCCTTGTCTGGAACCATTGCGTCTTTCTGTCGAGATACAAAAACATTTCCTGCATGCAAGTCCTTGTGAACATATCCATGATCGTGGATGTACTGGAGCCCATTAAGAAACCGTTGGTGCTGGGGTCTTCGATCAAAACCTTCAACGTGAATGCACACTTCTCGACAATCAGGTAGAACGTATCTCGATATTCAAACGCTTGATGGATAAAGGTAACTTGCGGGTGCCGAAGCTGTTGAAGATTTTTAAGTTCATGAATCCATTCCTCTCTTACTGTCTCATACGGACGATTCCGTAGCAAAAGTACTTTGGCGGCTAGCTCGTTTCCCCATTCGTCGCGACAGTCAAAAACAGCCCCGAACGCTCCCTTCCCGATTTGTTCGCCGATGTAGTACTGCACACCTTTATATTCAATCGCTTCATTGGTGCTTGGAGGCACAAACTTCCGCGGAACTGGCGGTGAGATTTGTTGGTTACGTGTCATTCTAGACTGCTACCTCCTAACGAGCAAGTTCACCAACAGAAATTGCACTATCTCCATTATCCTTCGACACATTACCTTGCTAGTCTCGATTATTTGTAGAACATTTTGAGCCAATTTGGGTCCACTGCATCTTGCAGTAAGTCATTAACAGTGAGGTGCCCTATTACTTTACCATTTTTCACGATAAACGGTGGTGATGACGTAAACTCATTAAAAGGACTGTGTGTGGCAAACTCACCTCCGTAGCGACCAAAATCATTGCACGTAGACTTTGCCCCAAACTTGCTTCCGTAACGCCCCAATTCGTTGAAGATGGAATCACCTACAACCGTACTATCTATCTTTCCAAGAAATGTTTGCTCACCATCGTCAGCAATGATGGACGCACCATTGAATGTCTCGTGAACCTTGATTGAAAGTGCAAGCTGGAGCTCTTCAATCGAGAGTTCAAGGGCAGGTGCAAGTCGAGCTCTAAGTTGTTCAACTCTTGATTCTTGATTTTCTTGTGCAGATGCTAAGAGAGTAAGACAGATGAGAACTGCGGCGCAAAAGTAATAGATTTTTCTCATGTTTCTGATCCTTAAAGTTAATTCTTGATTGGTCCGGATTTTTCGGTCCTATTTGATTTGCCACTACCCTCAGCTAGTGCTGGCTTGCGAAACCCTCGTAGACCGGCTGTAACCGGCACTGGATAAACACCTCCAACAGCATAAGCCCCCACATACCCACATCAGCATCAAGAATGAAATTCACCCGGTCCGTGTTTTCCTTGATCCAGTTGGACACGTTCCCCTTGTTAAGGTCATATCTATGTACAGCATCTTTATCCTTCAGAATTGATGCTGCCAAAGTGCTCGGGGGCAGAGCCAACTTTGTAATGCTGACTCGTGTAGCGAGCCTGAGACTTTGGTCCGGCTTGACCCACCTTCAAAACGCGTTCTTTATCAGAAAAGACATATACGGCCATTTTTCCTTTCGGCAAGCTAGGTGGTGCTCTGTGTGGCATCTTCAAAGTTTCAACGCGAATAGCATCCGGCTGCATCTTAATTTGTCCTAGCTCGGCGACAACCAAGAAATCGGTCAACAATTGTGCAGGATTCCACTTCATACTTGCCAAACTCACACCAATCATAACCAACCGCGGCGAACTCCACGAGAACGGACTGGAATGCTTTCTGGCGGTAAGCGGGAGGCCATACCGGTCGTATGTCACCTCATCAAGCAAATCATACAGATTTTTCGTGTTGAAGATGTTCCGAATATCCGCAAAGAGGGTATACGTCACCTCACCAAGCCGGCTGCGCTTACTCAGTAGTACGTCAACATCGTAAGTTGCGGGATAACGTTTCGAGTTCACATCGGGTTTAATCGGTGCCCTCGGATTCGGGGTGTAGGGCAAACCACTGCCGTACCGACCGATCAGGCTAATCGCACTGTCGAAGGGTAATTGAATGTCCAATGTTCCTGAGACGACATGCCGCTGATCCCAGTCCAGAGGATGGCTTTCAGTCACTTCAGGTTGTTGCCGATAATAGGTCAGGTAGCCCAGATTTCGGCTGGAGCCTTTCCCCTTTGCGACGGAATAGGTATAACTGAGCATCCCGGAAACTGGACTATTCCCAGTGCGCCACTTACGAATCGTCAACTCAAAGCCTTGAACCCGTCCGTAGATGTCATTGATGAAATAGCTGTAATCGTTGGTGATGTCAACATGCACGCTACTCACCAGATTGTCGATATCCTTGGTAAACCCGGTGATGTCAGCCGTTAGATCGTCGGTGAACTGCTGTGCGATCCCGACTTCGTAGGCGATAGTTTTCTCCGGCTCTAAGTCGGGATTTCCACGTCTGCGGATCGCTCCCCGCATATCAAAGTTGAGATTTTCGTAGAGGTCGTCGCCGCGTGGGATTTGATAGTAATGCCCATACGTGAAATGCAGCTTCGCCCGATCTGTTACCGGGAACGAGATGCCGAGGCGTGGAGCAATCATCTGTTTGGTGGAAGCCTCAACCGGATCCTTGATCACCGGCAATCCAACTGTGTAGACGCTTTTATCTAGCTTGATTGTTCCATCCTCATTGAGTTCAAGCGGATCCAAAGGATCCGCGGGTGAGACCCCGTCTGGGTTATACAAATCATACCGCAACCCCGCATTGACAATCATCCCCGCATACTCCATCTTGTCTTGTAGGTATGCGCTCAAGGAGCTAGGCGCTACATCATAATACTCCATATAGAGGTTTGAACTACCCCAATTGGTTGTGCCGAGATTGTAGATGTCCTGCGCCGTAAAGCCGACACCCGTCTGGATCTGATGATTCTCCGTGACTTGGCTGGCAAAATCCGCTTTCACTATTGATGTCGTCGAATTGCGGTCTGTCCAAGCATTGTCATCGCCTGCAATGTAGTAGGTTGTATCGTTGTACGCTTGTTGAGTTGGGTTTCTTATTCTTCCCTCTTCCTGATTCTCCTCAAAGGATTTGTCGGGGTCCCACGCGTTTTCATCAAACGTTTTATTCAACGGATCCCACACTTTATCCGGTTGATGGCTCTCAAAAGAGCGATGGAATTGCCCAAGCGTCAACGTGTAGAAGGTGCCGGAGTTGAGGTTATGTGAGAGTTGCACGGAAAGGCTACGTCCATCCCTGTTCCCCACCGGAATCGCGCTGGGTAAAAAGCGCAGACTGCCGCCATAGGAATGGGATTCCTGCTGATCGAAAAGCCCACTTGCCGTGAGCTTAATTTCGGGCGTCACTTCAAACTTGAGTTTGCCCTGAAAGGTGTATCCCGTTGAATCAGCATTGGGTAGGAAACTTTCATTTTGCTGCAGCTGGCTAGCGAATGAGAAGGTTAACCGGTTTCCCCATATCGGTCCATTGAGCGCGAATTCCCCGATATGGCTCGGACTCAGATCGTACGCTTTCGTCTCGTTGAATAACCCACTGTATTGGTTCAAATCCACGATGTAGCCATCTAACAGCGTAACCTGTTTCTTCTCATAGTCAATAACGGTGCCATCGGTGTCTTGATAAGGTTGGCGTGCCATAACGACTTCACCCGCGGCATCCACCTGAGGCTCGCCTGTAGCAGGATCAATAACAGGCAGCAGCGGGTTTTCTGCTCTGTCCGCATACACGCCGGGGACAATCTCCTTGAACTCGACCTGTGCATCACCCTCTCGACTTGCCAACTCCTCGACCGTAGTGGCGTCTCCCCGATAAGGGGTTTGATAGCCGTAAGGTTCGCCGAGAAAGATCCCCCGGAAAGGTTCAAGTGCTACCGGTTGGAAGTTGTTGTCCGGATCTAGCCAAGGACCGTATACCGGATCGCCGTGGTGCGTCGCCCACTGCCCGACTCGATATCGGATTCGACCCGAAAATTTGTTGGTGCCGGCTTTCGTGATAAGATTGATTACACCGGATTGTGCGTTACCGTGTTCTGCGTTGAACCCACCCGTGATGACTTCCATCTGTTCAAGAGCATTGGTGTTGATACCGATGCCTAAACCGCTGCCAATTGGGTCATTGACCGGGAGACCGTCAATCAGATATTTAACCTCCATCGAACGACCGCCGCGAATATGGAGCGCACCAGATGCGTTATTCACCGTCACACCCGCCTGCGTTTGGAGAATCCCATTTACGGTATCGCGGGGCATGGCTTCAATATCCTCCGCTTCAATAATCCGCGTTGTTTGCGTAACATCCCGCTTAATCAGCGGTTTAGTAGCCGTTACCGTTACCTCTTCGAGCGTGACAACATCGGCAGCCTTTAGCGCGAAGTTTAAGGTTGTGGTAAGCCCGGCGAACACCTTCGCACCCGCCACAGTCTCCGCACCATAGCCAGCGATGTCTGCCTTCACATCATAGCCGCCCGGTGGGATATTGATAAGGACATAATAGCCTGCGTCGTTTGTCGTTGTGGTGCTGCTTGTCCCGACAAGTGTTACCGTGACATTTGGCAACGGTGCACCCGTCGCTTCAGCGGTGACTACACCCGAAATCTTCCCGGTGATGGCAGCAGAAGCGTCCCAGATACCTACCAACGCCACGAAAACCACAATGAGTAGGAAGAATTGTCGTTTGGTTAAAATTGTTGCTTTTTTCATCTTGTAGAGATCTAACCCCCTTTGATCCCCCTTGTCGCAGGGAGAACGTCTTTTGCGTGGTTGCTCATTTTCTTACCATTCCACCTATTATAACCCAAGTTGCTAGTTATTGAAAATCCCTCGGTTCTCTTTTTGACTACTTTCATTCTCTGTCAATGACGTTTTTTGCTGTGATTGCCTTATTTTTAAGGTCAAGACATTTTGTGTAAATGAAATTTTCCTTTTGTTTTGGAGTGACATCTATTTGTTTGGGACTGTGTAGATGTAGGCTTTTAGTCGGAATGTCGTCTTTTCCAATAGGTTTCCCATTCTTCGTGAGGGTCAAAGTCAACTCCTTGCCTTACCCAAGTTACTTTTCGGCGTAGGGTGTCTGGATGTTCTTTTAACATCGAAAAGGCTTCTTTTGAGAGTGGGATTCCTCTATTATTTGTCCCTGTTAATCTCGCTAGATAACCGGAATCGCCAAGAGTGTTGTGGGTTTCGATCTGAACAGAAAGCGGAATATAGAAGATGCTATCGGCAGTTTTGTTCCAATGTATTGTAATCCACAGGAAATCCGACTTTGGATAATATGTGGCAATTTCTTCTTCAACTCTTTGATTATCAGATGTCCAGTGAACTTTGATTGCGGTGCGAGAGTTTCCTGTTACTGTCTTGATTGCTAAATCTTCTCCGCATAGAGTAACATCAAAGTTTCTCTCGTTAGTTTTTGACGGTAATATCACCTCATCACCACCAAACATAAACCTGAAATATCCAATAATAACCTGTTCACGGAGAAGCCCCTGTGCAGAATTGCTTGGCAATTGTTTCTCGACGACTTCAAAAGCCTCTGGTAATCCCAAAGTAAAATGAGAAAGTTTTTCTGGGTCATTCAGTAGGTCTACTATGCACTGATTCATTTGGCGACTCCTCAACAAAAGATTGCTCATGGTATAATCTGTAATATGCAACATCAATGTATTCTTGAGATATTGTACTGCCATCGGAAATTTGGGCCACAATCTCAACCAAGATTGTGATACAATGCCAATCCAATTGAAAGGAACTATCCGATGGCAGTGCAGACACCACAGAGGCAGAGTGAATTACTACAACCCAAAACCCCGGCGGGACGACAGGTGGCAACCTGCACTCATACATATTAGTCAAATAGTCTCTTTTGAGAGGTGTATCGTTCTATCCTGTCATTTGCAAGTTCAACATATTTTTCATCAATATCATAGCCGATATAATTTCTACCTGATTTAAGTGCAGCTAAACAAGCCGTGCCACTACCACAGAATGGGTCTAAAACAACATCGTTTTTGAATGTGTATAACTGAATCAATCGATGCGGCAATTCTTCGGGAAACGGAGCAGGATGCCCAATACTTCTGGCAGATACCGCTGGGAATGTCCAGACGCTTTTCGTCCATTCTAGGAATTCTTCTTTTCTGATGGAATTCTCTTTACGGTTGCGTTTCCTTGAAAACGATCCTTTAGAAAAAACTAAGATATATTCATGAATATCCCTCAGAACAGGATTCGCTGCAGACATCCAACTCCCCCATGCTGTTGAAGGACTAGCACTGGATGCTTTATTCCAGATGATTTCTCCCCGCATATAATAGCCAATTTCTAACATATCTTCGATGATATAGCTGTGCAATGGGATATAAGGTTTGCGCCCTAGATTTGCAACGTTAATACATGCCCGTCCACCTGTCACCAATTTTTTATGGGTTTGGGTGAACACGCTCCTAAGCAGTTCTCTGTATTCACCTAGGGACAAATCCTGATCGTATTCTTTCTGCACATTATATGGTGGAGAAGTCACCATTAGATGGATACTTGAATCCGGTATCTCCGACATATTTTCACTTGATTTGCAATAGATTTGATTGAGGATTACATTGTCAATTGAATTTTCTATGAATTCAACTTTTTCCGAGGGTTTCTTACCAGCGTACAATTTGCTATTATAAAATTCGCTGGAATCATGGTTTATTCTTCCAGAAATTCCAAACGCACTCGTCTTTGTGCCGCCTTTTCGGGGATTCGGTTCGGTTTTATTCATTTTTTTTAGACTCCAATAGTTTGAGAAAATTCTCCGCTTTCTTTTCGTAGGTTGACTCTCTTTCTGCTATCTCAATGAATCTGCCAAGTGTTTCTTTACTTTCCATGCTGGAGAAAAAATTGAGTTCTGTCGAAAGCAGCTCGGCTAAAGAGGCCCTAAGAGATTCATAAGAATCAAATCTGATAAATCCTTCCTTTTTCGTAGTCTTTATAGAATCCCCTCTATCAAGAGGGGTCGGGTTGAGCGACCAAAATCCCTGAACAATTCCTGATGTTTTCAAATTGTCAACTTTCTTGAAATAGTGGTTTGTGATAGGAGTATTACCAAGAACAATAATAGGAATTGCAGAAGCTTTGTAGCCTGATGTTTTAATAGTAACTGCTTTTCCAATTGCTTTTAGCATGGAATCCGATCTTAAAAGCCCTGGGTTGCCTTTATGCGTTCTATAATCTCCCGAACATATCAATTGGTTATTGTGAAATTCCCAATTCCATACCACGGACATCTTTACTTCAAAAATTATCAAAATATCTTCTGGGGCAAGCTCAGATCTATTTTTTTTGCAATAACGATATTCGCTGGAGATTTCTTAGACAATCCTATCTCTCTGCATACTGCACCCCTAACTACAAAAGTATTTTCGTCGTTTACACATTTTTGTAATAGTTCTTTTGTCCATGTTTCAGTATATTCGCCGATCAGAGCATTCCTACTTTGTAGGGTTGATTTTTTGCCCCGATAACTTTTCGGCCAGTAGGCAAGATACCTATCATCTTCAGTGACCTAAAAAAGTCGTTCAAGTGCCCCAGAGTCATTGATTTTTTCTTGAAAAAATTTCCGCTCTACTTCCTGATTCCATAAATTCATTTTCTACTTCCCCTAACGTTGACGAATCTTCAGAGTGGTCATACCAAATTGAGCTATCAACCCCGTGAAGGCTCCGTCATCGTCTCTCTCAGTTCCCGATGTAATTCAGCGAGGTGGATATCATTCTCCATCACCTGCTCCAAGTGCACCATCCGCTCTGGACCGGCAGTGCGAATCATCGCTTCGCCGTGGAT
>JAGWBT010000165.1:0-3935 GCA_021295755.1 Candidatus Poribacteria bacterium | reverse complement strand
GAACATGTCACGCAATTCCCCAAGCCGCTCCTCGGGGTAACGACTGCAGAAGTTCATTGTGTACATCCGTCGTCGCTCAGAACCGCCAAACGCAGCGTGCTTGAGGTTTTGGTTGAAAACAACAATATCGCCGGGATTTGTCTCCAAAACGAGTGCCGGGACTTCAGGACCAGACAGCCCCCAGATCTGTCCGCTCTCACGGATATCGCGTTCAATCGTGTCGGCATAAGGATCGCCAACGCGGTGGCTGCCGGGGACCACACGAAGTGCACCCGTATCGCGGGTGAGCGGATCGAGGTAGAAAGGGATCTTGATGTCCATCAGCCGGTTTCCGTTGTAGCCATCGGAGTGCCAACGGGTATCCCCGGCGTAGAGATTCCCGTCGCCACTTGTATAGTTAAAGTCATCACCACAAATACTAGCAGCGATGTCGTGGATGCGCGGATCGTCCAGTAAGGAACTGAGGTACTCACTGAGATCCGGGAACGGACAGATGCAAGAACGATTCACCCCGTCGTGCAACGCGCCGTTATGTCCGCCACCGTGGGCAGCCCAGACAGCTTCAAACTCGTCAATAATCTTATCAGCACAGTCAGCCAATAATCCCGGGAAGGACAGGAACCCAAACGTATCAAAGAATGCCATCTGTTGGTCGTTGAGGCGTGTTGACCCCATTGTTGCGTCTCCAATCTCTATTGGCTCATGTTAAGAAATCTTGCAACAGTAACCGTCGGGAACGACGATCATTGTTCCTTACTGCTCGGTTTCTCTTAGCGTTTTGCACTTTCTTTTTCTATCTGAACTCTGTCGACGGCATAATCTCAGCCAAGACCAATTGAGCCATCAGCCGCGTGACGGTTCGGTCATCGTCTTTCTGAGTTCTTGATGTAATTCAGCGAGATGGGTGTCATTTTCCATCACTTGTTCCAAGTGCACCATCCGCTCCGGCCCCGCGGTGCGAATCATCGCTTCGCCGTGGATGCGATCAATCCAAAACCGTGCCTCGTTGCCGAGTTTATCGCGCAACTCCCCAAGTCGTTCTTCCGGATAGCGGCGGCAGAAGTTCATCGTGTACATCCGTCGCCGTTCAGCTCCTCCAAACGCAGCGTGCTTGAGGTTGTGATTGAAGACGACAATATCGCCGGGGTTCGTCTCCAGAATGAGCGCTGGAACTTCAGGACCGGACATCCCCCAGATCTGCCTGCTCTCACGGATATCGCGTTCAATCGTGTCGGCGTAAGGCTCGCCAACGCGATGGCTTCCGGGAATAATGCGGAGTGCGCCGGTGTCGCGGGTCAGCGGATCGAGATAGAAAGCAATCTTGATGCTCATAGGTCTGTTGCCGTCGTAGCCATCGGAGTGCCAACGGGTATCCCCAGCGTAGAAATTGCCATCGCCGCTGGTGTAGTTAAAATCATCACCACAAATGCTGGCGGCGATGTCGTGGATACGCGGATCGTCCAGTATAGAGCTGAGGTACTCGCTGCGATCCGGGAACGGGAAGATACAAGAACGATTTACTCCGTCGTGCAGTGCGCCATGGTGTCCACCACCGTGGGAATTCCAGATAGCTTCAAACTCGTCGATAATTTTATCGGCACAGTCAGCCAATAATCCAGGAAAGGACAGGAAACCAAATGTATCAAAGAATGCCATCTGCTGATCGTTGAGTCGTGTTGATGTCATGGTTGTGTCTCCAATTTAGTGGATGCGGCGTCCGTTCAACGTTCTACGTTTCTTCAATCGCGTGACCGTCGAGGAATTGTTAAAAATCTATACGGTAGCGACGCTTAATTCGATCGCTCTTTTGGTATAGATGATAGAATTTCCGGGGGACCTCCACGGTTTCAACAAACCTGGCTCCCATAATTTCGCACGTTCTCCTCGAAGCTATATTGTCGGGATTACACGTAATCCAGATCGGATTAATCCTATGACAGAGTGCGAGAGGCAAGATGAGTTGGCAGCTTCTCGCGGCGTATCGATTCCCTCTGTACGCTGGCGTAACATTGTAACCGATATGCCCTGCGTATTTTTCGAGGTTCTCATCGTTCCCAATCCTCAACGAGATATTCCCCATATTCGTATTTTGACCGACAGGTCTCATTGCAAACTCATAAGCAGGGACATATCCCCTTGAGGGATCCGCGAGATGCTTTTCAACCAAAATGAGCTCCAGATCGCCATTGACTAATCGTCCGGGAGGTAAGAATCTAAAAGCATTGTCATCATTCATTGTAGACCGCCTATTACGCTATTACTTCTTATGAATCTCCCTCTCCCACGAGCTCCTCGCCCATACGCTTCAGTCCGGCGGTCAGTCCTCCATCGACGATGAGGTTTGTCCCTGTGACGAAAGATGCTTGGTCTGATGCCAGAAAGAGGGCAGCCGCAGCAATCTCTTCAGGTTTGCCGACCCGCTTGAGCGGATACCATTTCGACAGACGGTTAAAGAGATCCGGATCTTTTTCAAGGACTGCCTGCCATGCCGGTGTTTGAATTGACCCCGGGCAGATTGAATTGGCACGGACCCCCTGTTCTCCGTGGCGGACAGCGATGTTTTGCGTCAACGAGATGACCCCTGCTTTGGCGGCGCTATACGCCTCCTCGCCCAGTCCGAGCAGTCCATTTACCGAAGCGATGTTGACAATCGCCCCTTTGCCCTGACCAATCATGTGCGGTAATACAGACTTACAGCAGAGGAAGGCACTCGACAAGCATCCCCGGATATTTCTGTTCCACAATTCCTCATCAACAGTGAGAATGTCGTCTCCATCACAGAAGTACGCATTGTTCACCAAAACATCAACGCTGCCGTAAGCTTCAACCGTCTGAGACACCATCGCTTCTACCTCGGCGGTGGCTGTTACATCCGTGTGCACAAACCGAGCGGTTCCGCCCTCGCTTTCAGTCGCTGCAACGGTTTCCATTCCAGCAGCGTCGTTGATGTCCGCTACTACGACACAGGCTCCTTCCGAGGCGAATCGTTGGGCAGTCGCACGACCGATGCCCGATCCAGCCCCTGTTATAATCGCTGTTCGGTTCGCTAATTGCACAGTTTCTGCTCCTTCCTCTTGTAATCGAGCACAGATGAGCGCGGAATCTTATAACCCTTCCTGCTAACTAAGAACCTGTAGGTCGAGATTCACATCTCGACACCAAACTGAACATCGAATCTTACAACCCGTCCTGTTCGCTGAGGCGATGCAGCAGCTTGCAATAGGCTTTCTGTCCACCCTCAAAGCTGCTGAGCCGGAAAAATTCGTCCGGGGCGTGTGCGTTTTCATCTTCTAAGCCGAAGGCAAAGGTCACCGTATAGACATCTAGCTTATCTAGGAAAAGACGGCATACTGGAAGGGTGCCGCCCAGCCGGGTGAAATACGGCGTTTTTCCATATACCTCCTCAAGCACAGCGAAGGCAGCCTGATTCCCCGGATGGTCATCAGGGATTCGATACGCCGGGGAGGGAGCAGCCTTTGGGGTATTTTCTATCTTCACCCCCGGAGGCGTATACTTGTCGATATGCGTAGCGAGTTGTTCCAAGATCTTGTCCGGATTTTGGTCGGGCACAAGGCGACAGGTGATTTTGGCGTGGGCTTCACTCGGAATGACAGTTTTGCTGCCTTCCCCTTGGAAACCACCCCAGATTCCATTCAACTCAAGCGTTGGGCGAACCCATGCTCGCTCAAGTGCCGTATAGCCGGGCTCGCCAAACAGGCGGTCCACACCGAGTTGTTCCTTATATTCTATCTCGTCGTGCCCAATAGCGGCAATCTGATCCCGATCCTCGGCTGAGAGTGGGACGACATTATCGTAGAACCCCTCGACCAGAACATCGCCTGCTGGACTACGCATGGAATCCAGAAGACACACGAGGGCGTGAATCGGGTTTTGGACGGTGCCGCCGTAGATGCCAGAGTGCAGGTCTACATTGG
>JAGWBT010000164.1:8851-11022 GCA_021295755.1 Candidatus Poribacteria bacterium | reverse complement strand
CTGCATCAGTTTCATAACGCATAGATAGTGCCATGCTCGTCCAACAAGGGTGCTCATCTGGGTTTGCCTCTTTGATGCGCGGATGCGCCATCTGCGAACAGACCGCAACGATTTCACCGCCAAACCAGCGCAGCAGATCGATAGCGTGGGTCTGAAGTTCGTACAGCAGATAGTAGGGTCCCTTCCACGTCGAAACTGGTCCGCCCTGAGATAGCTTCATGTCGATGTAGGCAATCTGTCCACATTCACTGTTATCATACCATTCCCGCGCCTTTGCATATCCCGGTGCAAATCGGCGGTTGTAGTCGATGGCGAGGTGCACACCTTTCTCCTCTGCCTTTGCGACCATCTGTTCTGCTTCACCAATCTTAAGCGACAACGGTTTCTCGCACATCACATGCTTCCCCGCCTCCAAGCATTCGATCACTGGCTCAAAGTGCAGGTGATCTGCCGTAACAACATCAATTGCGTCGCACTCTTCGTTCTCCACCATCTCTTGAATTGACGGATACCAATTGGAAATGCCAAGTTCCTGTGCACGGTCTTTCGCTTTTTCCGCGTCAATGTCACACACGGCAACAAGTTCCGCTTGGGGGTGTTCAAGATATCCAAGCTGATGTCGCCGTCCAATAACGCCACATCCCACTGCTGCCACTTTCAATTTTTTTGACATTTGGTGTCCTTTCGATTTATCTAGCCACAAGGAAATTATCGTTTGGAATGTACGAGTATAATAGCATATCGCAGGTTTAGATGATACAAGTTTCCGAGTCCCTTGATCCACTATAACAATTATGCTATAATGTTAATCAAGTTGGCTTACGAATCTGTGGATTCCCCACTGTGCCAAACACAAATCCAATTTGCCAAACCCGAAAAAACTGTATTCTACATCTCATCGCATCTCCATTGAAATCATGATAACCACGCTGACCAAAGGACAAGTTTCTCTACCAATCGATCGTGAGATCCGCACCCGTCTTGAGGATGATCGTGCGGACACATTTCTGCATATCGTCCCGACCAACCATGCCCGCCTCAAGTGGTGCCGCGAACATCTAAGGGAAACTCCAAACCGAGCTGTCGCGGGCTTGCAAATCTACACCTTCGACGACCTTGTCCGTCGATTTTTTTATAGCGGTCTTAATAGGGAACGTAGATATACAGGTGTGGGAATCCAGGCGGTGTGGACACACGAGATCATGGATAGAGAGCAATTCCCGTTTTTGAACCCCCAACCCGAAACTCGCGTTTCCCAAGGAACCGCAAGACAGCTGAGAGTAGCAATTAACCAACTCAGGACGAGTGGCGTAGATTGGCAGCATCTGCAAGAAGATACTGTATCAAGCGACGCAGATATCGCTAATAGACTATCAGACCTAATCACGTTTTATCGAGCGTACGAGGCACGCCTTGGTTCGCGATGGGTCGATCGCGCGGGCATACATCGCGCTGTCTCCGATTTCTTGGCTCGGAATCCTAATCGTGCAGAAGGGCTGATGCAGAAAGTTTTTCCCAACGTTGATCTGGTGGTTGTCACCGGTTTTGGTCCGTTGTTACCTCACGATTTGGCAATTCTGACCGGCATCGCCAACCTGCGATCAATAAATATGGGTGTCGTGCTTAACTTTGATGAAGAGAACGAATCCCTGTTTGGGTATATCAAAGCGGACTATGACCGATTCGTGAGTTGTGGGTTTGAGCGACACAGTGAGGAGATAGAAACCCCTGACACAGCCCCGATAGGATCGGGATTCAAAGCAACCCGCAATTTGCACTTTTCTCGAAATCTGTTCTACACAGATCAGGGACAGGAACCTGCAATGGAGAAACTAGTGCTTACAGATCAAATCTCCCTGTTGTCCCCCCTAAATCGTATCCAAGAGGTAGAGGAAATTGCCAAGTTAATCAAGCGACTCACGTTGCACCAATCCTCACCGGTGTTAGATCAGATATGCGTCACGTTCAACAAACTAGATATTTACGCACCACTCATTTGTGAGATCTTTCCACTTTACGGTATCCCCTACACCTTGGAGTGGAGTGGACGGCTTGAAAATTCCACAGTCATTGTATCGATTTTTTCTTTATTGGAACAACTCCAAAGAGGTGTGCCGCCCGAACCTCAAGATAAGGTTTCGCGGAGTCCCTACTTTCAAACTGATGATTGG
>JAGWBT010000164.1:6173-8733 GCA_021295755.1 Candidatus Poribacteria bacterium | reverse complement strand
ATGAACGCCTATCTCGAATTCCGCAGGCTCATTGATGAACTGGTTGAGTTCTTGATGACAGATTATGGGACTGAACTGCCTCACTCGTTCGAGAGTTATATCAGCCGACTCAAATTAATGACTTCAGAATCTACCTATCAGTGGGGAAATCCAAATGATAATGGCGTTCGTATCCTGCCGCTTGACCAGACGAAGGGGTTATCTTTTGATACCGTCATCTTAGGAGGCTTAATTGATGGCGAATTCCCCTCGGTTTTTCGTTCTGATCCCTTTTTGCCCTCTAGCCGAAGGGGCACGGAATCGGATCAGCTGTGCGAAGATCGCTTCCTTTTTTATCAAGCTCTCACCCTTTATCGCGGACAACTATACTTGCTGAGTCCACAACATGATGGCGATGTTGAGTTGGTGCGCTCCGCATTTATTGATGAGCTGGAGCGCATCGCTGATATTAAAACCGCCAAGGACGATGACGAAACCCTTTTTAGTACAGAGAATTTCCTAAAAAATTATGGTACGTATGTTTGGGAACATTCAGAAACCGAGGGACTGAAGGAACCGACTATCCCTCCGACGATGCTGCCGACACTTCCTTTGATTAAGCACAACGTCCGTGTGGAAAAGAGCCGCACTGTCACGCATGATGACCGAGAGTACGAGGGCTGCCTCCACCCAATACTGTCCGAGTCAAGTCGTCGCGCGCTTGAAAAACGACGTGAATGGACCTATTCGGTAAGCCAATTAGAAACCTATGGCGAGTGTCCATTCCGATATTTCTCCGATCGGGTATTGAATCTCACCCCAACTGAGGAGGAGGAAACGGGTTTAACGAACATGGAGAAGGGAAGCTTGGCGCACAAAATTTTGTTTGAGTTTTACGATCGCCGTCGTGAGGCATTGCCAATTTCTGGCTGTGAGAACGCGGATTTTGAGGAGGCAGTCGAAGATCTCCAGCGAATCGCACGAAATCATCTAAATGAGGAGGAGGCTAGACGCCATCTCAACCGGGCGGAGAAACTGTTTTGGGATATTGAGGTGGAAAGGCTGATCGGCGGTCACGGCAGGACCGGCGTCTTACCCGCATTCCTTGAAGCGGAACGAGAACGAAATCTTGAGGTACAACCCCGTTATTTTGAAGTTGAGTTTGGACCCAGTGTCAGATCAGAGCCAACCGATCCACAACTCGGCAGCACGGAGGCGATAACGGTTGGAGAAGTCGCCTTATCAGGGAGAATTGACCGCGTCGAGTTGGGAAATGGGATGTTCGTCATCGGAGACTACAAAACCGGTAGCACCACACCCAAGTTGAACGACATCCTTGAGGGACGTAGCCTCCAATTGCCCCTCTACGTTGCTGTCGTAGAGCAGTTATTGAGGCAACAGTCAGCCCCGATTCAAGGTTTCGAGGAAGATTTTGAACCGATTCAGGGGGTAGGAGGCATCTACTATGTCTTGCAGGAAGAGAGTGGGGTGGAACTCGGCATTGGGGATAGAGATTATAACGGAAGAGCGTTTCAAGTTTCATCTCGGAGCGGTCAGTTACTACCCAATTCAAGGTATCAAATCGTGGACGTGGATACTGATGCGGATTCCGATGTGATTGGGAGCATTGTTGATGTAGCGGTCGAACATGCGAATCAGTACGTCCGTTCGATTGCGGACGGGGATTTTCAACTGACTTCCCACGATAGGACAAAGGTATGCCGCTACTGTTCGTTCAAACAGATCTGCCGTGTGGGTGTGATTGCGGAAGAGATGCAGGCTTGATAGACATGCGTCTCTTGATCGCTATAGATAGATGAGTAGCGGCGGATATGCTATAATTATGTGAAACGTGATGCGTGAAACGTAATTGCAGTGTTAAGTAATTTTTGATACCATATAGTTCTGAAGCTTTGCGAATTATCGAAATACTATATCACTATTGCACTCGACTTTAAGAAGCAGCTTGAGTTGAGGTAAGGAGCAAAATCATCTTATGTATGTTGAAGGACTTTTATCTTCGTTGACCCGTGTGAAAAAAGCGCACTCTCTACGCGCCTCGTCGTGGGACACAACTGGCAGAAATAACGATGCTTGGAATATTGAACCTAACGAGACACGCGTCCTCGCTGATATCAAGGGACCCGGTTGCATCAACCATATCTGGATGACGCAACGCGACGGCTACCGGAATGTCCTCCTGCGAGCATTTTGGGATGATGAGGAACATCCCAGCGTCCTGTGTCCCCTCGGCGACTTCTTCGGATTGGGCAACGAAATCGTAAATTCCTACGATTCACTGCTGTTCTCGGCATCAACCGCGGGTAACAATCAGTTCAACACCGGTTGTGCGCTAAATTGCTACGTGCAGATGCCATTTAACAAATCAGCACGGATCGAACTTGTCAACGAAGGCGACGAGATGCACCGTCAATACTTCTACATTGACTACGAGCTTTACAAGCAATCCCTCGACGATGATGTGGC
This sequence comes from Candidatus Poribacteria bacterium, assembly GCA_021295755.1. Taxonomy (NCBI): domain Bacteria; phylum Candidatus Poribacteria; species Candidatus Poribacteria bacterium. The sequence goes on along the minus strand of JAGWBT010000164.1, from coordinate 6,267 downwards.
TTACTTCCACACACAATTTCGTCGAGAAAATCCGTGCGATGGGTGGGGACACGAGATCCGGGTCAACACGCCGGAGGCAAACATTGTCAACGCA
>JAGWBT010000164.1:0-6149 GCA_021295755.1 Candidatus Poribacteria bacterium | reverse complement strand
GGACACTACATCGGCTGTAATCTCTCCATTACCAATTTTCAAGGCACGTGGTGGGGTGAAGGAGACGACATGATTTGGGTCGATGGTTATAAGTGGCCTCCCGATCTTCACGGCACAGGCTCAGAGGATTATCTCAACCAGGCGTGGGGCATGCAGCCCAACGCATTCCCACACAACGGTTCGTCAATCTATGAGCCGGACACTGATGGCTATCAAACCTCGTATGTGTTTCATCTCGAAAATCCAGTTCGATTTGAGAAGGAAATTCGCGCTACCATTGAGCACGGACACGGGAACCACCTCTGTAATGAAACATCTTCAGTTGCCTATTGGTATCAACTCGAACCGCATAAACCCTTCGGTATCCTACCGGTCCAGCAACGAAAGCCGGTTCTCAGGGGTGAAGATGGAGGATGGCTTATCAATGAAACGGTACAAACGCAACAAGCGGAACCGACGTTAAACGATGAAATGAAACAGTTGAAGGCGCAATGGGCGGAGAAGCATAAAGCTGAACCGTAAAACGTGATGTATGGTTTTTGAACTTATGAATAACTATTATCTTTGAGGGCTTTGAGTAGAGTGCTGTTTCTGGTCAAACGTATCAACATCCCGATGTGTTCGAGATCTACGGAATCTAGCAACATATATTTCACAGTGGACGACGAATCTAGGGTCAAGGGTACTCATATACTTATTTGCCCATTTTTTAGTTGCAATTTTGGGAGGAGTTGAATGTTCACGACTTTTAAGGGACTCTTCGCATGGACGCTTTTTCATGCCGGCGAAACCGAGCGGGATAAAGAAGATCTACCCGACGACACGAGGGAAGAAAACCTATCAACAGCGGAAACACAAGAGCATACGATAGATTCCGAACACGATGAAGCCGATGATTCAGATGCAATGGTTACGCCAAGCGAAAATCAACAGGGCAACGAAGAAATAATGGAGACGGATTCGCAGCCAGTCGCAGCGGTGGAAACAGATACAGAATCACATGTCAGTAGTGCTGATGACGAGACCAACGTGGACGAGTCCGTGTCAGGGGATAAAGAGGAAGTAGCAACAGCCCCTGATGAGGTTGTGGTTGATGTCCTCACGGAGGCACCAACTGAAGAAACCGTGGTCAATACAGCGCAAGTTGAAACCGTCGAAGGTGAAACGGCCGAGGAAATCGTAGCAGATTCAGATGAAGCAACAATCGAAGATACTGGGGTGCCGCTCACTTTTGGGATCATTGATGAGGTATACAATTTCGTGAATGAATTCCAGCACAGCCAATCGAGCGATGCCGAAAAGACCTCTGCTAGCACCGAGGAGAGCGCCGGAGGTATAAAAAAAGCAGCGCTCTGTGAACATCCGCCCGCAGAAGGTTATACGCGAATCCAGTATGAGGTAACGTTGCCAGAGGTGGAATCCAACGAGAATCTGATTTTGCATTTCAGTATTGGCTTGAGGGATGGTGTTGATTTTGAATTGTCGCACACGAAGCCTGATGGGGTACAGTTTGCGATTGAGATTTCAGACCAACGCCGTTTTGAAAGCGTCTCCGAGGCTTGCCGATGGGACGAACATCTTGTAGACCTGTCTGAGCTTGCTGGAAGCACGGTTCAAGTTGGTTTCCTGACCGATTGCAACGGTGCTGGTAATACTGAGTACGACTGGGCTTTATGGGGGAACCCACGTGTCTTGAAGCTAACCCGTACTTCGCTGCTGCTGGCAAAAAACGAAGATGAACCCAGGCTCAGACGTGGCCTTGCAGTAGGACTTTTAGAAGGAGAAACTGCAAAAGTCTCGGTTACCGAATTCGATTTGGAAGTTTCTACGCTGGCTTCGGAAGTTGCAGATGGATTGAGCCAGCGGATGGAAGCTAAAGCGGGGACCTCGATTGTTGAATTGGCGTTCTACACAGAGCAACCAAAACTAGAAATCGTCGCCGCAGGACCAACCGGCGCTCTCCTTACCGCACGAGAGGACTTTGAGCTGCAATGCACGGTTCGTAACAATGGGCTAGCTCCAATTGAGCCTATTCACGAAGCGACTCTCTCAATCAATCGGATTAAATTGCGACGCGGAAGAACGACACAACCGCTGAAGAGGCTCAACCCGGGTGAAGAGACAACGTATTCGTGGAGTATCCGCAGTTTTTCGCGTGAGTCGGTGGCTCGGGCATCTGTTGTACTTCGATGTCAAATGCCGACCGGTGAAATTCGTCAAGCCGTTGATCAGAATGTCAACCTGCTACCAGCAATCCCTAGAATTTCTAATCAAGCCGCTTCGGATTTATGCACCTACGACCAGAACGGACATGTTATCACCGAAAATCGGCACCTGCGCACACTTTTCGTCAGAGGATCTGGTGGATTTGAATATTGCCTGCTTTTCGCAGCACGAAATGGACGTTACCGTCAGGTTGCAGTCTGCAATGCGATTTCAGAAATTCGCTATCGTGACGCATTAGGAACTCCTCAACACATCAAAATTACCCCGACTGTCTACCGTCTTGCCGGAAATAACGTTGGTGAATCGATCGTTCTACTGTCCTCCGAGGAACGAGGCGAAGACGGTGTGCTTTGGTCTTATGAAGCGCGTTTTTCGCTGTCTGAGGAATCTAGGCGGCTCAAGGTGGAATACAGCCTCACTGCGGATCAGGAGCGGGAACTAATCGCTTTCAATGGACCAATCCTTTATGCAGGAGATGGAGCGTTTGGTGAGCGTAAGACCGCTGCTCTGTTTCCCGGTTTGGAGTTTTTGGAAGGTGATGAGCCATCGTCGAGTTCGCGGGATGTCGCTCCGCCGAATAACAACCGACTTGTACCCCATCCGTATAAAATCACGATTCCACTGATGGCTGTCGAGCATAAAAAGACGTTGGTTGGTTTGGCGTGGGATGCGTTGGAACCTTGGGATGGTGAGCATAACATGCTATCAGCAGCTTTTTCTTCCCCGAATTGGTGCAACCGTCAAAAGAACCACCTAATGGGTTTGTTTCTTCCCACCATTCCTGATTGGGTTGAGGAGAATCACTTGGCAGCCTCGACACCGTATCCGCTGAAAGCAAACCTACCGATCACGATTAAAGCACAAATTATTGTCGATGGAAACGCTTCCATTCTGGATGCTATTTCCCATTGGACAGCCGCTTACGGCGTACCCGAACCGTTAAAAGCGCCACGGACCGATAGGGAAGAGGTTCTGCTGTCGCGGCACGGCTTCATGCAGACCGTATGGGATAAAGAAACAGGAAAATCGCAGCATTGTGTTGATTGGACACCGGGTAATGCCCCCGGTTTTGCGACGCTGTTATGGTATGATTATCTCATCCAGACACAGGATGATACCATTAAGGATGAATCGGTCAGGCAGCGAGCGCTTGAAATCGTGACGCGCACAATCCAAGAAGCGGGACCGGCTGGACTGAGTTCGACAGATCTTTGTCACATCTTGAAATGGGAGGCACCATTCTACTTTGGAGAGGTTGAAGCGGGAATAGATCGACTCAAAGAGATTGCAACGCGATGGATTGAGACACAGGAAGAGGATGGCAGTTGGCGTTTCCACCCGATTACAGATCGAGCCAAAACGCTAGGGAGTGAAGGAGACGCCGCTTTAGGAACTTGTGCTCCCACGGCTCGGACACTCCTCAAGCACGCGCGTGTGACTGGTGATTCGGAATCGTTGGCAGCTGGACTGAAGGGACTGAAGTTTATGGAGGGCTTCAAGGTTCCACGCGGCGCCCAAACGTGGGAGTGTCCGCTTTATGAACCGGATCTTCTCGCGGCGGCCCATACTGTTGGTGCCTATGTTGAAGCCTACGAAATCACTCAAGAAAAAGGTCATCTCGAAAGGGCGGAGCAGTGGGCAAAAGCGGGGCTCCCTTTTATATATCATTGGCATCTGTCGGACCGTCCCGGTATGCGTTTTGGTTCTATACCGGTGTTCGGCACAACCTTCTATACCCACCCGTGGTTCGGTGTTCCCGTTCAGTGGAACGGCTTGGTTTACGCTTACGCCCTTCAGCATCTCGCTCGACATACATCTGAGAGTCAAAGCCAGTTCTGGGCGAAGCTAGCGGAGGGAATTACTATCAGTGCCATGTATCAGCAGTGGACAGAAGGGGAACTCAAGGGAACATATCCCGATGGTTTCTACGGTTACTGTACGGAAGGACGGGGACCTCATATCAATCCAGAAGACATTATGGTGAACCTGTATACCTTACGTGGACTTGATCCAGATATCTCGACCGCGATTTACCATGTACAAGACGATCGTATTCACGTCAGTAGCGGCGCAAGGATTGATGGGTTAGACTATGATGATTCGGGGCGACTGACGTTTTCACTGCGTTATGTCCAAAACGAAACAAGCTATTCTATCATTGCGGGATACGGAAGGCGGTACGGCGGAGCAGAACCTTCAGCGAAACCGGGGCCCTCTGCAATTCGTACGGGAGATCGAGAACTTCCCATTGCAGATAATCTCTCAACTACTGAATCCGGTTGGCTCTATCGTGAGGAGAAGGACATCGTCTTCATCAAGTGCAAACATCTGGTGGGCGCGACGAATTTTGAAGTGCTTCCCCCAGAAAGAGTGGAAACCACTCCTGAAGCAGTTGAACCGGAAACAGCGACGGAACACGGAACGGTTGAGACGAACGAATCCGAACCCAATCCAGAATAAGCCCTTTGAGAGCAGCTGTGGCAGATCGAGGACTTTTTATTACATTTGAAGGTACGGACGGGGCGGGAAAAACGACGCAGATCGAACGTCTAACGGCAGATTTGAGACAAGCTAGCTATGATGTCTGCCTGACACGCGAACCGGGCGGTACACCCATCTCTGAGCAGATTCGCGACATGCTGCTGAATCCAGAACACAACGAGATGGCAGCGACGACCGAGTTGCTGCTATACGCTGCGTCGCGGGCGCAGCATGTATCAGAGGTTATCAAACCTGCGCTGAAAGCGGGGAAGGTTGTCATCTCCTCCCGATTCGCGGATGCAACGGTCGTCTATCAAGGTTATGGGCGTGGGTTAGATCTGGGAAGGATACATCACCTGAATCGGATTGCGACCGACGGTGTTACGCCGGATGTAACTTTTGTGCTGGATTTGCCGGTGGAGATTGGGTTACAACGCGTCCAAAACAGTCGAGGTGGGTTAGACCGTTTAGAAAGAGAAAAAATTGAGTTTCACCGCCGACTGCGGGAGAGTTACCAAATTATAGCGAAGCAGGAACCCGAGCGTCTGAAAATTATCGATGCACAAGTTAGCCCGGAGCAGGTGTATGCACAGATTCAGGCAATAATCCAACCCTTGTTGCAACAGTGAGCAGCTTTATGAAAGACGCTATCATCGGACATCGCCAGACTCTCGAACAGCTGTACCACGCAATTGCATCGAATCGCGTGGCGGGTGCCTACTTGTTCGTTGGAATTGCTAATGTTGGAAAAGAGACTATCGCACTTCATTTTGCAAAGACTATCAACTGCCTCACATCAGATGCGGGAGCCTGCGGCACCTGTTTAGCCTGTCGCAAAGCCGACGACGGAAATCACCCCGACCTTCAGATTATCCGTCCATCGGGGGCTTGGATCAAGATTGACCAGATCCGCGACCTACAAAAGCGAATCATTTATCGACCGCTTGAGGGGGCACGAAAAGTTTACATCCTGACCGAAGCGGAACGGATGAACCTCGAAGCCGCAAACTGTCTGCTCAAAACCCTTGAGGAACCGCCTGCCGATTCGGTTTTAATCCTCCTGACGACAAATCTTGACGCGTTGTTACCCACAATCCGGTCCCGTTGCCAAATCATCCCTTTTCACCCACTCGTGATTTCCGAACTTGCCGGGCATTTGATGGATCGATTTAACATTGACGAAAGCCAAGCGTTCTCAATCTCGACAGCATCCGGAGGTGCCGTTGGCAAAGCACTGATGATGCTCCAAGAAGGGACTGGCGTTGATGAAGAAATCCCCGAAATTATGATTGCCAGCGATCGGCTAGACACCTTCCGTATTGCGGAGAAATGGAGTCAGCAACCGGAAGCACTCGACCATCTCGTGACATGGTATCGTGACTTGGTGTTGCTGCATCAGGGTGCCCCCGCAGATTTGCTCACGCATGTCCATCATGCGGAAC
>JAGWBT010000163.1:8882-9828 GCA_021295755.1 Candidatus Poribacteria bacterium | reverse complement strand
CCAACAGCGGGAACTGTGCAATTGGCTGGTACACCGCTTAATTTATCAGGAACGCCAACGCAGATGCGGATGCCGCCGCCGCTGCTCGGAGAACACACCGACGAGATTCTTACTAACCTGCTTGGGCTGAACGATAAGGCAATCGCAGACCTGCGTCAAGACGGAGTTATTTGAAAATGCGGAAGATATCACAAATTTGTCTCTGGTTTTGTGCACTGCTCTGTTGCACCGTATTATATAGCTGCGGAACATCTTCAACAATCAAAGTCCCACCACCCACACCGCCAAAGCCATCAGAAGCCGTTCAACGATTGCAGGCAAAAATTGAAACCACGCTGAACGACCCATCCTTAGTTTCCTCAAACGTCGGAATGAAAGTTGTTTCGCTTAAAACGGGAGAGGTGCTTTATGAGAAAGACGCTGAAAAATTGTATCATCCAGCGTCAACAATGAAATTAATCACCGCAGCAACAGCACTGGTTAAACTCGGTCCAAACTACCGTTTCCATACCACACTTTATACGGATCCCGTTGAAGATAATCTGGGAAATATCTACCTCAAAGGAGGCGGTGATCCGGTGTTTGAAAAGATGGTCGAAAGATTGGTGGAAATGGATACGAAAGCCTTGCAGGGCGATATTGTGGTAGACGAAACCTACTTTGACGCTATCCGGCGGGGCAAAGGTTGGATGTGGGACGATGGTCCTATCGGTGGGTACTACCCACATCTAAGCGCACTGACGATTAACCGTAACGGCGTACACCTTCGTATTTCCCCGGGCAGTAAAGTTGACGATCCGGTTCGCATCCATCTTGACCCCCCCACACAGCATATGAAAATTGTTAATGATGCCACTACAGTAGGGGCATCAGAAAAAACACGACTGACAATTAAACGAGAGGATGGACCTATTGAGGCGAACATCCTGATGATTGATGGAGTAAT
>JAGWBT010000163.1:8197-8606 GCA_021295755.1 Candidatus Poribacteria bacterium | reverse complement strand
AAATTGGAGTGGATAGGGGATATTATACCTTTGCCGATGGTTCGGGGGTATCTCGCTATAATTTAGTAACCGCTTCTCTTCTGACGGATTTGCTGGTCTATATGTTCCGCAATTTTGCGGTGATGCCAGAATATCTGGCGTCGCTGCCGGTTGGCGGGGTGGATGGAACACTGACACGGCGGATGCGGGGTATGTCAGCAGAAGGGGTTTTACGCGCCAAAACCGGAACGTTGAGGGGGATTACGACGCTTGCTGGCTATACCGTAACAGCGGATGGGGAAACGCTGGTATTCTCGATCTTAGTGAGCAATTATCTCGGTTCCGTGAGGCCGCGACGCGCCCTACAAGATAAAATTGGTGATATACTCACACGGTTCAGCAGACAGGATTCTTATGAAGAATTGGAAAA
>JAGWBT010000163.1:6377-8135 GCA_021295755.1 Candidatus Poribacteria bacterium | reverse complement strand
CGACCTGTAGCAGGTCAACCGCATAAAGACAAGGTGCTCGCCGCAGTTCAACCACATGCCGACGACATCCCGCTTTTCTGCGGCGGCACAATCGCCAAATTCATCGCAGAAGGTTACACCGGCTATCTCATCCAGACGACTAATGACGAGAAGTGCGGGCCGACATCAAGCATCGGCGAAACTATCTTGAGCAACGAGCGTGAGGTTGATGAGTTGGCGAAGGTGTTGGGACTCAAGGGGGTTTTCAATCTTGGATACCGGAATCACCGCCTCGATGAAGCATCACCATTAGAGCTGCGGGCTCGGTTGGTTTTTCTTTTTCGGATGCTGAAGGTTGACACTGTATTCACCTTCAACCCTTGGGGGCACAGCGAGGAGAACCCAGATCACTACGTAACCGCTCAAGCGGTCGAAGCTGCACGCTGGATGGCTGGCATGGGCAAGGATTATCCCGAACAGGTGGCACTCGGAATCACACCCCATACGGTGACAGAGCAGTATTATTGGGTTGCGCGTGCAGGGCAGCCGTACAATCGGGTGGTGGACATCAGCGGTTATATAGAGGAGAAGGTGGCTTCGATGAGCGTTAATAAATCGCAGGGACCAGCAGGCTCAAGCGGATCAAGACTCAAGACGCGACTCGAAAAACAGGGGCTACATCTCCCAGCACTCGACGGCGATGACGAAGCCGCGGATCGCGCGTATATCAAGCTGTTTGGCTTAAAGACGTACCAAGAAATCGGTCGGGAGTACGGGCTTGAGTATGCAGAGAATTTCTACTATGTTGGCCCGGGAGGGACCTTCGTGGGTTGCGTGGAACAAGATGAGGTCGAGCGGTATATCGCTGAAAACGCAGCCCCTATCAAATAGGGGAAAGGTTAATCAAATTAACGCAAGTTGCTAGTTGTCAGCATATTCAAACCAGGAGTCTCTAATCCCCATACAACGATTTTCCAAAATCGACGGTTTTGTGTCGAGATGTGAATCTCGACCTACAGGTTCTGATGGATTTTTAATAACTAGCAGCTTAGGCTAAATTAAAAAGAGGTGAATTCAGATGGGAACCAACACAGCGGTGCAAACAGCACTAACCCCGGCACAACGCTATTTCTACGATGTAAACGGCTACGTGCTGCTCAAGGGGATCTTCAGTCCAGCGGAAACTCAGCATCTCATCGACTTGGCAGATCAGATGGATGCCGATGGCGGGTGCACCTATAAGCACGATGGCTATCCGAAAACTCCGACGCTTACCGTTCTCTCACGGTGTGCTTGGTATCATCCGCATCTACTAGAAACAGCGATGCACCCAATCCTGCTCCCGATCATTGAGGATGTGGTCGGCGGTGACGTGCGTCTTGAGGAACACCAATACCTGATTAACTATTCAAATGGGACGGGAGACGGAAACCCCAGCCAAGTATCTCATGTCAAGGACGAAGGCTGGCACCGGGGCACCGCTCCAAATTTCGGCAGTTTTGAGTCGGATGGACACTATCACTGCATGTTTAGCAAAGCCTTCATTTACTTAACGGATAACGGTCCGGGCGAGGGTACTTGGGTGGTGCCGGGTAGCCATCGGATGAACATCCCCACGAAAACGCTGCGCGAGTTTATGGACGAGACATTGGCGACGCAACTGCAATCCCAGGCCGGGGATGTCCTCATCTTGAGTGAAACGTTGGTCCATGCCGGTCCTCAGCTTAAAGATGGTTCGTCTCCGCGCTATTCGCTGGTCTATGGATACACACCGCCATT
>JAGWBT010000163.1:0-6329 GCA_021295755.1 Candidatus Poribacteria bacterium | reverse complement strand
GGTGAGATCCGCTACGGATTCCGCCGAGGACAATTCTGAAAGGCAGATTTCATGGCGTATTAGGCGTCGTGTGGAAAGACGAAAATCGCTTCACGGAACTGTCCGAGCGGTTGTCCATCATACGTTACATATAGAGGGATAACGATGCGTTGCGCGCCGTTAGCGTGCGTTGGAATCGGAATCGAAAAGGCGATATGTCCCTCCTGCTTCGGTGGAATGGTTACCGCCTGTTCGGGGATGTGGATGTCCCACGATTCAGGAAGGATTGGACGACAACTCGCAATTTGGGCTTGTGCGGAGTGATTGGTAACAACCAGATCCAAGGTCACTGTCTCGCCGGCGGTGACGTTTTGCTCGTAAGGATAGGGGCGCACCCAGTGTTCGTCCAGCCCATAGTTGGGATGGTCCCACGGAAAAAGATCTGCATAGAGTCGCTCCCTTTCAGCAAGGTTCGTGCGCATCTGCTGAATCTCGTCGTCCTTAAAAGTGAAGGCACACGGTACGTGGCAGTTGAAAATATAGGTTGGTTTGAGTTCAGCAATCCATGCAAGACATCGATCATATCCCACACCTTCACCGAGCAGATTACGATTTCCAGAGCAGTAATCATCAATACCTGCCATAGTGAAAGAGTCACCGGCGAAGAACAGACGGACACCGCGTCCCTCGACGAGCAAACCGCCGTGATAGTAGGTCTGACCGGGAAAATGGTAAGCGGTCATCTCGAATTCGTTCCACGTCCACGAATCACCGTCTTGGGTGCGATGATCGATCCGGGCGACAGCGGGCGAAATGCAGGGGAGACGGAAGCCGTGTGGGTTTTCTACAACGTCAGCCACAATTGAATCGGTTCGGGTTGTACACGGAAAAATTTCCTGAAATTCAGGGATGGCGTCTACATGATCGTCGTGGTAGTGGGTAATCCAGAACTCTGTCACGTCTAAGATCTCCCCTTTGGCTTTGAGACGCTGAATCTGTTTCAATATACCGGGGCTGCCACAATCCATGACGAACGCCTCCCCGTTCTCTGAGATAACCATCCACGTTGTCCCGTAGTGGCGCAGGAATTCTGGCACCGCTTTGCCTTCGCGAATCGGCATGTGCCCGGCACTGCCCTCAAAAGCGGTGAATAGCTTCGGAAAGTAGTATCGAAGCGCAGAAATGGCGACGTACTTATCGTAGCAGGCATCAAGTCGCTGTAGGAGTGTCTCTATCGCCCCGCTCGGATCGCGCATAATTTTTCCGTGTGAAGGGATGAGGACTTCGGGATACCGTTGCCGTACTTTTTTGAGGCTATGGGTCAATCGTCCCCTATCACCGAGAAAACCGTGATAGTCTGTTGTCTCTCCTCCTTTTTGGAGGCTGTATAATTCCCAGATCTGTCCTGTGTCGTAAATCAGATCTCCACAAAAAGCGTAACAGAGTCCATCAACTTCAACCGTGTAGGATACACTCCCATCGGTGTGACCGGGTGTATCAATTACATCGATTCTTGCGTTTCCCCATTGGAAGGAATCACCCTCGGCGTAGTTATCCGTCACAAGGATAGACTCGGCGAGCATCAGGTTGTGGGGGTGATAGTTGTAGAGATGCCAGCGCATCTGTGGATCGTTCCAAAACGTTTCGACCGACTCGAACCAAGCGCGTTCTTGTGATGGAACGCCAATGCGTGTGTCATCCGACGCTACGATTCCAATCCCCGACACTTGATCGCGATGGTGATGTGTGAACAGCACCGTATCAACTGTCGTGATTCCAAGCGTATTGAGGGTTGAACGCACGCTACCGTCACCACAGTCAATCAACAGGGCACGATCCCCATCGCGCAAAATGCCCACGCTGATAGAACCGTGATGAATAAAAATGTGGTCGCTCAGTTGCGAGAATTGGGTTGACATTTCTAGTCTGGATTCAAAAATAGGCTTAATGGGAAAGGTTAGAAGTCGCGCAAGGTTTCAACCGATAAATTGCCATGAAAAAAATCGTCATCAGTGCGTGTCTCATCGGTGAGAAATGCCGTTATAACGGTCTCGATAGCAAGAGCGAGACGGTCATGAACAAACTTGAAACAGATTCATTGATTCAGATCTGTCCAGAGCAGCTGGGCGGGCTATCGACGCCTCGACCAGCCGCCGAGATTGTCGGCGGAGATGGAGAGGATGTCCTCGACGGAAGGGCACGAGTCGTCACGGTAGATGGTGAAGACAAAACCAAGGCATTCCTAGCGGGGGCTTATCGCGCATTAGAAATCGCCCAAGCACATCGTGCGACCCACGCTATCCTCAAGTCGAAAAGTCCATCCTGCGGCTGTGGAAAGATATACGACGGCTCCTTCACCGGCAACCTCACCGATAGTGATGGGGTCACTGCAGCGCTATTTCGCCGGCACGGGATAGAAATTACGACGGAAGAAGATCTGGAGAACGGGGGATAAAGAGATAACTAGATCTTCTTCCGAGAATCGAGACAAGGCGACAAACGCTCAAGCCGCCACCGCCTCCTCGCCGAGATGCTCCGCCAACCACAGCTTCAGCGGGACATCTTCATCAGTTGGTGACGTATAGCCGTGCCCACCTGTGCTAGCGCCGAGCAACTGCTGTCGGATCGGGTCACAGCGATCCATAAAGTGATCCACGGTCATGTCGTCCCTAGGTCTTAACCACCGGTAGCTGTAACCGTAGAAAAGCACCTTTCGCGGGATATTTGAATAATTTGGACTGGCAGAATGCCAGAGCCGCCGATCGAAAAATACCGCTGTACCCGGTGGCACCTTCACGGCTAACGCTTCTGCCGGGTCTGAAACGCCATCTGGAGGAAAGTCCGGTGTTTTCTGTCGTTGGCTACCGGGTAGGACGTAGAAATTACCCCTACCTTCCTCTGTGGTATCGGTCAGAAAGAAACCCACTTTGAGGGAGATGCGCGGTTGGGGAGTCGTTTCCAATTCGTGATTCAAACGCGCGCTATCTTGATGCCACCCCAAACGCTTTTTCACCTCAGCTCCGTCAGATGGTCCCGGCGGGGTAACCGTCATATGGGAGTGATAGAGCTGGATGTTCCATCCCAAGATCCCCCATACTTTCGGGAACGTCTTATACCAATCGAGCAGTTCCAGAAAAATTTCGTCTTTCCCCACAAAGTCCATTAGGTTCAGCCGGTCATAAGGACCTACTAACTCCGCTGGGGGCCTGTTGGGGTCTATAGTGCCAGGGGCTCTCTGATCTGGTGAGTCTTCAGTGCTCCGGTATTGGGCATCGAGCCGGTCTACTACAGTCGCGAGGTCTTTGACCAAGTGTGGCGGTATAGCGTTCTCCACCACAAAAAAACCGTTCTGTTCAAATTCGCGGTGTTCATCTTCCGTCAAGCAATAATCAAAACACGATGTGTCCATACATGCCTCCTTGATTTATCGCTCATTCTTCTGTGGGTGCCTTGACTGCCACAAGACAGGGGGCAATCCATCAGTCTACAGCACACTTATAGGTGCAGTATATTATATCAGATTCCACTACACCTGTAAACCGGAAAGGAGAAGCAAATTCCGTTCCCAAAGCAATGGTTTCAGGGCTGAGCAAACTATTTTTGATGTTGATTACTGGAGTGCTATGTTAGAATATCATGTAGCGTGCAAGCAGGAAGATCTTCTGAAAACGGTGCAAGGTAAACAGGACTTAGACTTCGTCCGTGAGAACCCATCAAAGCACCAATTCGTGCGGCATACGCAACCCACCGTATCACTGACCTCAGCATATCGGCAGCGTAAATCCTCAAAAGCAGCATCGGCGGTTGAATAGTTACCCCAAGCCGAACAAGCAAAAAGGGAAGTGCCAATGGCAGCTTGGAACGCGGGAACACTTTCTGACTCTCGATCCCAAACCAGAGAACGGGAGGAAAAACCAAACGCTTTTGGTCCCACTCAACCCCAAGGGATTTCATGGAAAGCTGTCGTCTTTGCTGTCGCGCTCATCCCGCCCAACATCTACTGGATCGCCGTGGCAGAAATGGTGTGGACCGGATTGCATTTCACCGCCGTATCACTCCCATTGAATGTGATCTTCATCCTGTTTTGGCTCATCGGATATAACGCGGTTGCGCGTCGAATCTCCCCTCGGTTAGCGTTCTCACAGCAGGACCTATTGGTAATTTACATCATCCTGGCAACATCGAGCGCAGTTGCGGGCTACGATAGCCTTGTTGGGCTGATAGGTGTTATGCCACACATAACATGGTATGCAACGCCCGAAAACGATTGGGGAAATCTGTTTGCTGGACATCTGCCGCCATGGCTAATCATTACCAACAGAGAAGCCGTGCATGATTTTTACGTTGGAGAGGTCGATTTTTACGGGGCGAGTTATTGGAAATACTGGTTAATCCCGGCGATCAGTTGGACATTTCTTGTGTTAGTTATAACCATCTTGCTGCTCTGTATCACCGTCGTCCTGCGGCGTCCTTGGACGGAACAGGAGAAACTGACCTATCCGATCATACAACTGCCCCTTTCGATGAGCAATCCCAAAACTCGACTGTTTCACAGCAGGTTGTTCTGGATCGGCTTTGCGGTGGCGGCGATTGTTGACATCATCAACGGGCTAAACTACCTCTATCCTAGCGTCCCCTACATACCGGTGCGGGGTATCCGACTCGATCACTATTTCACAGAAAAACCGTGGAACGCCATCGGGTGGACGCCCATCCGTTTCCGCTTCTTCATGATCGGCATGACCTATCTGCTGCCACTGGATCTGTCCATCTCCTGCTGGTTTTTCTACATACTCCGCAAAATTGAACGGATTACCGGTGCTGTCACTGGGTGGTCAAATATTCCGGGATACCCTTTTCTGGGACAACAATCAATGGGGGCTGTGCTAGGAATCTGCATAATCGGCCTAGTCTCTATCAACCGTCATCTGCGGGCTGTGATCAAAAAAGTCTGCTTGGGTACAGGAATAGACGATTCTCGCGAACCGTTGCGGTATCGCGGCGCAGTTTTTGGCATTGTGATTTGCAGCGTACTGCTTGGTGTTTTCGCACAACAGATGGGACTGTCGCTTTGGGTGGTTGTCGCCTTCTTTCTCCTTTTTCTGATGATGTGCATTGCGATGGCACGCATCCGTGCTGAATCCGGCGTACCGGAGCATATCATGCACGTGGTCTCTCCACAAGATTCGCTCGTGAGCTTGTTGGGAACTCGTAGCTTCGGTCCGCGTAACCTTTCAGGCCTTTCCCTTTTCGTGTGGTTCAGCTATCGCAAGAGAAACTACCTGATGCCACATCAACTCGAAGGCTTCAAGATCGCCGAACAGACCGGTTTTTCAAGCCGCCCTGTCTTTTGGTTTCTGATTCTTGCAACCGGAGTGGGACTCCTTTCAGCGTTCATCATTTTCCCGCAGGCTCTCTACCGCTACGGTGCCGAAGCGCGCGCCGGTGGGATGAGGGCAGTTGGGTGGGATGCCTTCAACCGATTGTCAGATTGGTTGCAGCACCCTCGCTCGCCGGATTGGATTGGCAATAGCTTTTTGCTTTTCGGGCTGTTACTGACATTTCTCTTGACCTTCTTGCGTCGCACGTTACTCTGGTGGCCATTTCACCCAGCGGGCTATGCGTTAGCGACGAGCCGCTGCGTCGATGATTACTGGTTTACGATAGTTTTTGCCTCGACGCTGAAGTGGATAATTTTGCGGAGTGGCGGTGCGCGGGGGTATCGCCGATCGCTGCCATTTTTTCTTGGATTGATTGTGGGGGATTATATCTTCGCGTGCGGATGGTCGCTGCTTGGGATTATCTTAGATCGCCCTATGTACACGGTGTGGGTGTGAAAAGCCCGATGCAACCGTTAGAAGATTGATTTGACGTTGGCTCATGTTAAGAAATCGTGCAACAGAAGCCGAGTTTTTTGGAAAACTCGGTCTCTCTCTGCATTATCGTTTTTTTTGAACCACCTAGTTCGGGTTTCCTAGCCCACCTTCATCAATGAACTAATAATTTTCACGTTTCACGCATCACGTTTCACGACGTTTCACGCTTTTTACGTTTTGCACTTTCTTTTAACATGAACCTTGACGTTTAAGGAAAGTATTATCCGGGCAACGCGCCGCGATAGTCCACCCCTGTAAAAATGCCGATGACCATCCACAAGCCGACGACGCCATATTCACCGAGAATCAACCCTATGAACAACGGCCTGAGCTTACGGTAACTCCCAACCCCTCCAGTCTTCATAATTAAATACTTCAAAAACCAGCCGATAAACATTGATGCCCAAAGAAAATACGATGAATAGACAGCCCCCATCACATAGCCGATTGGATGTAACTTCCACCAAATAAATT
>JAGWBT010000162.1:7927-33256 GCA_021295755.1 Candidatus Poribacteria bacterium | reverse complement strand
CCGCAACAGATCTTCTAAACACCAACAACTTTGCGTGGTGCTGCTTCACCGCACAGCAATCAGCCGAAAAGTCGATTAAGGCAATTCTGAACCATCTCCAAAGTGACACGCTAGGTCACAACTTAAACACGCTTATTCAAGAAGTTGAACAACATCTACAAGTAAATCAACCCGTCATTAATGCGTGTATCCGCCTAAATCGCTTTTATATTCCGACCCGTTATCCAGATGCCTTCGCAAGCGGTGTTCCCGCTGAACAGTACTTTGATCAGGATGCAAATCAAGCGGTTCAAGATGCTGAAGAGGTGATCCGTTTTGCAAGAACTATTATCCAACCGACCACATCAAGAACTACTATCTAACCGACCACATGTTGAAAAATTATGGGAGTTCGTAGATCGAGTCCTCAAGCAGAAGGGCGATGAGATTGAATTCATTGTTCTGTACGGCTCCATGGCGAAGGGCAACTGGTCAATCGGTAGCGATTATGATGTCCTGATTGGACTGTGCATTGATGATGGGAAACGTTTCATAGATCGGCTCTACGACTATTCCCTGCTCACCTCTGCTCCAATCGATATTTTTGCCTATAGTCAATCCGAACTCGATTTGATGTTCAAGAACTTTCATCTGACCCTGTTGGAATCCCTGAACCATGGGATTGCCCTGTTTGACCGAGGCCGATGGGCGGAAATGCAAAAACAATTCAAGGAATGGAAGACATCGGGCGTGATTGAACAGATACCTGTGGGTTGGCGGGTTAAGAGAGAGCAAGGAAATCTCGCAGGCATGAACAGATGAAGGGATTTTAACGTTTTCTTAGTATGAACCAAATTCAATATGGTTTCTCACTTTGTTACACAATACGCAAGGCATAGCCTGCATATTTAACCGATAGAAGGAGTTGCTATCGAGATGACAAAGTACATCTTTGTAACTGGCGGTGTGATCTCTGGCATCGGAAAGGGAATAACGACAGCATCACTTGGTCGTTTGCTGGTCGATCGAGGATTCCGTGTAATTGTTGTCAAAATTGACCCTTACCTCAATGTAGATGCCGGTACGATGAATCCGTTTGAACATGGTGAGGTATTTGTGACGCAGGATGGCACCGAAACCGATCTCGATCTCGGCAATTACGAGCGATTTCTGGGCCTCAATCTCAATCAAAATTCTTATATTACTTCGGGTTCGGTCTATAGCGAGGTGATTGCGAAGGAACGACGTGGAGATTATCTGGGTGGGACTGTGCAACTTATTCCGCATCTCACTGATGAAATCAAGGAGCGCATCTATCAACTAGGGCGCGACAGCGATGCGGAAGTGGTCATTACGGAGATCGGCGGGACCATTGGGGATTTTGAGACACCTCCGTTTGTAGAGGCGATTCGACAAATGGCGGTGGAGGTCGGACGCGAAAATACGCTCTTTATTCATGTTTCGCTAATTTATACCCTTCCCAACGGAGAAAGCAAGAGCAAACCGACCCAACACAGCATCCGTACGCTACAAGAGTATGGTATCCAACCCGATCTCTTGATTTGCCGCACAAGTCAACCGATGGAGGAAGGAATACGGCAGAAGATCTCGCTCCTTTGTGGACTTCAGGAGGAATACATCGTTGAAGGGCTTGACACAGATCTGGTTGATGAGATCCCGCTGAATTTCGAGCGGCAAGGCATGGGGCGTTTGGTGATAAAGCGGCTTGGGTTAGAAGAACGTCAGTCGAATGACGTTGAGTGGGCAAAGATGGTTGATAAACTGAAGCACCCCAAACACCGGACCCAGATAGCGATTGTCGGTAAGTATGTCCAAGGCTCTGATACCTACCTCAGCGTGAAGGAAGCACTCAAGCACGGTGGGATTGCCAATGATTCAGCCGTAGATGTCAAATGGATTGAATCTGATATGCTAGGTGGCAACCAAAACTTGGATGAGGAGTTCGAGGGAGTTGACGGAATTCTCGTTCCTGGCGGCTTTGGCTACCGCGGCATTGAAGGGATGATTGTCGCATCACGCTATGCGCGGGAGCGGCAGATTCCATATTTTGGATTATGTCTCGGTATGCAGTGCATGGTGATCGATGTTGCACGGCACGTCGCAAAATTGAAAGGGGCAAACAGTGCCGAGTTTGACGAAAAAACACCCCATCCGGTGATTGATTTGATGTTGGATCAACGAGAACAGACCGACCTTGGTGGCACAATGCGACTTGGACTCTATCCGTGTGTTCTCAGAGAAAACACAAAAAGCTATGAAGCGTATCAACAGCCGATCATCCTAGAACGACACCGCCATCGCTATGAATTGAATAACGAGTATCGGGACGCCCTCGCATCCGAAGGGTTGTGTTTTAGCGGGGTATCGCCTGACGAGAATCTGGTTGAAATCACTGAAGTTGTTGATCATCCGTGGATGGTCGGTTCGCAATTCCATCCCGAATTTCAATCTAAGCCCCTTGAGCCGCACCCACTATTTCGTGATTTTATTCAAGCTGCGTTACATTATCGGCAGCAGCGATAACGAATAATACGTAACGAGTAAGGAGTAAAAAACCGACCGCCGAGGCGCAGAGGGCGCAGAGCGATTAAAAACAATTTACCTATCTGTGTCTCTGTGGTTTCTTTTACGCATTACGCATCACGTATTAGGTGGAGGGCGCGGACAACCCCGATGCCGTTACCCACACCGAAAATCGAATCTCCAAACCAAGCTTTAGTTTGGTCGGAGAACTTCCCGGCAGATGAGTTTTACAAGGATCATCCCGGCGACATCCTCTTCCGTGAGTGGGATGTGCTTGTCAATATGCTTGCGGAGAAGCTGCCTCAGAACGCAAAGGTGGCTGCCTTTCCATGTGCCAGTATCCAGGTGTTGGCAGAGGAATAATTGAGACATAAACTGCGGAAGGTCCGAAATAGGAGGTAACTAAAGTGGGGGAAAACCGTGTCGAAACAGGGAATCCACTGCGTATGGTCGTGGTGGGCAGTGGTCGAGGGAAGTCACATGCACGCAGCTTTCTAGCGCGACCTGACAAGTTTGAATTGGTCGGCTTAGTCGATATTGATGAACCGCGTCTCAAAGCCGCTATTAGCGATCTCGAATTACCGGACCATCTTGCCTACACTTCATACCCGGAGGCGTTAAAACAGTCGGATTGTGACGGTGTTGTTGTCGCTACTTGGGCGCGTACGCACGATGAACTAGTGGAGGCTGCAATCGAAGCCGACAAGCACGTCATGGTGGAGAAGCCGTTCACGCTCCAGCTTGCACCCGCCCGGCGACTGACTGAGATGGCGGAGGCTCGTGGACTAAAGATTGTGGTAACCCAACAGTGGCGATACCTGCCCGGACAGCGCACGGTACGACGTTTGATGACAGAGGGGGCTTATGGCGAGCCGCAGACCGGACACATGTTCTCCTATAAAGCCCGTGGTAGCGAGTATCCCGACTCCGAGCACTCGCAACTCTGGCAGATGACCGTCCACGAAATTGACTCGCTGATTGCCATGGTGAACCGGCGTGTGGTAGAGGTGTTCGGCCATTCTTATCGACCGCCGGAGACGACTTGGAATCGCGAATCTACCGCTACCGCCGAAATTACCTTCGATAATGGTGCCCGTTTCGTGATTGTATCTACCTCTGATGCCCGTGTGAACACCAGTGAATTCCGCGCCGAGTGCGAGCATGGCGCAGTTGTCTTACACAGTCCACAAGGATTCGGTGGTCCGGAGACTTTGCTTGTTGGGAAAAACCGAGCACGTGAGTTGAGTAAGGCAGAGATTGATCCGGACTTCACTGGCTCACGTCAACTTGACATGCACGTTGCTATCACGTTTGCCGACTGGGTGAACGGCGGACCTGAGCCGGAGACCAGTGGTCGCAATAACCTGCCGGTCCTCGCTACCTTAAACGCCGTGATCGAGTCGGGGGAATCTAGTCGCGCGGTGAGGGTGGAGGTTTAGCGGCTTTCCAAGTTCAGGTCGTACAAGGAGAAATTTATGAAGTTGACGGGTTCACACGTTATCGTTCAAGCATTACAAGCGGAAGGGATAGACCAAATCTTTACCCTAGCGGGAGATCACACCCTGCATCTGATGGACGTTATGGCGGCGGAAGGCTTCAAGTTTATTGATACCCGCCACGAACAGGCTGCGGTGGACATGGCAAATGCGTGGGGACGGATCACCGGCTCCCCCGGAATATCAATGTTTACTTCGCCGGGACATGTAAACGCTATTCCGGGACTCGCGTTGGCGTATCACATGGAATCTCCGGTCATCAACATCACAGGTTCCGCAGCGCAGAACCAACTGGGACATGGAATCGCACAACAAGAGATTGATCAGGTTGGGATGGCAAAACCCATCACGAAAGGGTCATGGCTCGTCTCCGACCCGTACCGGATCCCAGAATATTTCGCACGTGCTTTCCGCACCGCCTTAGCGGGTAGGCGCGGTCCCATTCACCTGACCATTCCTGTCGATGTCCAAAGTGCTGAAGTGGATACGAGCCGCGTACATTTCGACCCACCCGAAGTATACCGTCGTTCCGGTCAAGTCATGGGCGATCCGACCCTTGTAAAAGAAGCGGTAGAATTGCTACAGAGCGCGCAGCGACCTATGGTGCTAGCGGGAAATGCAACCGACTCCGTAAATCGGGAGGATTTGCAGCGGTTCTTAGAGATAACGCAGCTTCCGCTGTTTACCGAGGAGATAGCCCGTGGACTCGTTTCCGATACCCACCCCTACTGCTTCGGATTCGCTGACGGACGGGTCAATCTTGTCTCGCGCCGTTTGGATGAGGCAGATGTTGTGCTGCTTCTTGGTAAGAAATTGGACTTTACAATCTCCTTCGGCGGACCGCCGACCCTCGCCGCTGATGTGCGCATCATCCAAGTAGATCCATCAGCGGAACAGATTGGTCTCTCACGCGGCGTGGATGTTGGTATTTTAGGAGATGTTGGTGCGGTGGTGAAGCAGTTAGCGCAGGAAGCTGAGGGATATAGATGGAATGAAAATCCGATCGTTGAAGAACTCAGGTCCACCCGCGATGTCCAAGAGCAGGATTTGGACAGCCGGGCGGCACCATCCACCCCGTTACACGCAATGGCCGTTCACAAACATTTGCGCTCCCTACTAGGCGAGAATGACTGTTTAATCTTCGAGGGCAGTGATTTCTCCTTCTACGGGACCCCCTACTATCCTAGTCTCCATCCTAGACGCTGGTTTACCAATAGTACGCTTGGAATGATCGGCTGGGGCGTATCCTATGGCGTCGGTGCGCAAGCCGCTCTACCTCAATCCAAAGTGGTGGTACTCACCGGAGATGGTGCCTTCGGGTTCAGTGCCATGGAGTTGGACACCGCCGTGCGGCATAACTTGCCCGTAGTCATCGTGATTGGAAACGATAGCGTGTGGGGAATAGACTATCACCAACAGGTGCAACTCTTCGGAAAAAGTGTGGCGACCGAGTTACTGCCCTCGCGTTATGACAAGGTGGCGGAGGCACTCGGTGCCCACGGCGAATATGTCGAGGAAGCACATCAGCTGCGCGGGGCACTCGAACGTGCTCTTGCCTCGGACAAACCGGCGGTAGTCAACGTGCGGATTCAGGCATCTCCCAGTCCATTGACAGAATACATCATTGATCGGAAAAGCGCTTTCACCGGAAGTTAGATCTATAAATAAGGTTTGTTTGATACGCTTACGCTGTTGCGTAATACTCCTGCCAATCCACACCAGCGCGTCCGTTCAGATCCCACTCCACCTGTCCATCAATCAGGGTCAATTCACACTCTAGCTTTTGATTCCCTACGAAGAGTGCCCTTCTGACATCTTGAAACCCAAATTCCCCCTCATTTAGTTTGAGCACGGCAACATCCGCTACCGCACCGACACTCAAGTGACCGTATTCCGGACGATTGATCATCTCTGCCGGAGTAATCGTTGACATTTTGATGACATCGAACAAAGAAACACCTATATTCAGAATCTTTGACATCGTCGTTGCCATGTCTTTCATCCCGGCGTTCATGCTACCGGTGTGCAGGTCTGTCGAAATTGAATCCGGTATCCACCCCTGCTCAATGGCAGGTATTGCATGATTCCACACAAAACTCCCAGCACCGTGTCCTACATCAAACTTGACTCCGCGGGCACGTGCTTCAGCGAAATAAGGCTGCAACTTCCCCTTCTCATCGAACATCGGTATCGCGGCTTGGTACATGTGAGTGCTAATGTCGCCGGGGCGTATATGCTCAAGGAAATGAGCCAAAATCAATCATGGCTGGCAAGCCCACCAATCTCCCAGCTTCCACAGCACGGTCAACCCCAAGCCACTCGGGACCTGCGTAATGTGCGGTCTTAAATCCTACAACAATATCGGGATAGCGTTCGGCGACTTTCGCCGTTGCTTCGGGTTCCATATCCGGTATATTCTGCTCGATGGCGCCGCCACCCATGCCGTGTCCCACAATGTTGAGCAGTGCAAAAACACGGGTCTTCGCTCGGTCGATGACGCGGTCTTTGAAATCGGGGAAGTTTCGCCACCCTGAACTCCCGACATCAAGAACCGTGGTCACGCCTGTGCGAAAATTGTATCCATCGGGATACAAGGAATTGTCCCCGCAGTAGGCGTTTCGCTGACCGGTGCCGGCATAGGCATGGACGTGTATATCCAGTAAGCCGGGTGTGACGTAAAGCCCATTGACATGGACAACCTTTTCTGCTTCCGCGTCCGGTATGTTCTCCGCCACACGCGCAATCTTTCCCGCTGCAATCCCAACATCCATCGGCTGATCGATGTTATTTTTGGGATCGATAACGTGCCCACCTTTGAGTAACAGATCGAAACTATTTTGTGTTGTTTCACCCATTAGATTCCTCCATTGTTAAATGTCGATTTTTTGGGATTCTATATAATAGGAGTTACGCAGTTGGGTGCTCAACCCCTTGTAGTTCAGCGATTTATCGCCGCTAGACACCCTTCTCAACGCCCGATGAATCGGGCAACTACAATAGAGGCACCATCACAAAGTTCGTAAGGAACAACGATCGTTGTTCCCTACTGAAGTGCGTAAGCCCTGACTAATACAGGACTTACGCAAATTTAGCGCACAGAGGGTAGATTTTTGATTTTTAACCCCCTAAGTCCCCCTGATCAGGGGGATTTATGAACCCGCTGCGTAAGTCCTACTAATAGTTCAATGCGATTTCAATGAGTCTATAACTATCCTTCATCGGTAGCGGTAGCATCTTCCGATGGACTAAAGACCCTCTTTTCTACCAAGTATTGAAGTAAATCGGGGAGATCGTTTTTGGGGACGTCCTTTATGGTTATATCCCCAATTTTCGTCGGCAGCACAAATCGTAAAGTGTTACCCCGCCGCTTTTTATCATGCAACATCGGTTGAAGCAGCGGATCTATCGAAACCCCTAACGCATTAGTCGGCAAGCCAATTCTGGATAATAACTCTGATTGTCTCTCGGCATCTGCGGGAGGGAGAATTTCCGTTTTGACTGCAAGATATGAGGCAGCAACCATACCCACGGAAACCGCTTCTCCATGCAAATATTTGTGATAAAGTGATTCCAAGGCATGTCCAATCGTATGCCCATAATTTAGAATCGCCCGACGATCTGTTCTCTCCTCCGGATCTTCCTCCACAACCGCAATTTTGTGTTCACAACACCTTCTGACAATCTTTTCTAAAACCTCGGGATCTTTCGCAATTATGTTCTCAACGTTAGCCTCTAAATAATTAAATAGCTCACTGTCCATAATTACAGCGTACTTAACCACCTCCGCAAGACCCGCTCTTAACTCCCGCACGTTCAGTGTTTGCAGAAAGCTAGCATCAATGCAAATCATTTTTGGATGATAAAATCCGCCGACTATATTTTTAACCCTAGCCAGATTGATGGCAACCTTCCCGCCAAGGCTACTATCCGCTTGAGCGATGAGCGTGGTGGGAATATGAACCAATGGAAGCCCGCGCAGAAACGTACTCGCAGCAAATCCAGCCAAATCGCCAATGACGCCTCCACCCATTGCAATAATCACGGATTGCCTATCCAACTGATGCTCCGCGAAGAAATCGTACAACATTCCAAGGCCCCAATACGATTTGGTTCTTTCCCCTTCTGGGATCGCTTCGACGATCAGATCTACTCCCATATTTGCGAGGCTCTCAGAAATTTGGGAGATTTTAGCGGCGTGAACCTCTTCAATGGTTTGATTGGTTACCAATAACGCTTGGGAGCAACGTGGCAGATGTTCCTTAAAGAGAGTTCCAAATTCGGGAATAATATCGGTTCCAATATAGATGGGATATGTGGTTTTTTCGTCTATCGTTGTCCAGATAGGTTCAATTTTACTTTTCGTTGAGTCCATAATCTCCGATTACACCACTATTGAGAGTTTGTGCCACATAGCAATTTTCAAGAAGATTATCCTTGCGTGTTGCCAAAAAATCATTAACAATCCTACCCAGCCGTGAACCTGAACGGTTCTGAAACAGTGTCCAGTGTCTCTCGCACAGAATCGTCGAGTGTCCAGCCGACTGCACCGATGTTATCGTTTAGGTGCTCGATTGTGTCTCCACCGGTAATCGCGACTGTAATTTCCGGGTGAGATAGTACCCAAGCAAGTGCCAATTGTGCAGGGGTCACTCCCAATTCGCCCGCAAGTTCAATCACGGTCGATATAACCTGACTCGCAGCCCCTTCCATTGCCGATGGAAATTGATCCCGCAGCCGTGTTGCCCAGAGAGTCCCTTCCGGTGCAGGACGGTCCGGTGAATAGATGCCGCTTAAAAGCCCTACCGCCAACGGACTGTATACCATAACTCCCAATCCTTGATCCCGCACAAGTGCGAACATTTCGCCCTCAAGGTGCCGAGTCAGCAGATTGTATTGATTCTGGACGCACATATACGGCGTTGCATTGTACCGATCCGCAACCCACAAGCCCTTGCAAACCTGCCATGCCGCATAATTACAACATCCGACGTAGCGGACTTTACCCGAACGAACGAGGTCATCTAATGCACGAATAGTCTCCTCAAGGGGAGTGGATTCATCGAACATATGGACAAGGTAGACATCAATATGGTCTGTGTCTAAGCGGGTCAGCGATTTTTCGACTTCGCGCATGATGTGGTATCTAGATAACCCTATGTCATTTGGTCCATCGCCTATTTGGCTAGCAACCTTTGAGGTAATCACAACATTATTGCGTTTGCCCTTCAGCGCTTTCCCCAGAATAACTTCTGAGCGACCGATGTTGGCGCGATCATCCATTGTCCCGTATACATTGGCGCAGTCAATCAGGTTAATCCCCTGATCAATTGTGTGTTCGATGACCTTCTGTGCATCGGCTTCATCGCCCTGTCCTCTGAACCCTAAACCGAGTGCCAATCGACTTACTTGAACGCCTGCGCTTCCAAAGTTCACATATTCCATAACTCTTTGCCTTTCTAGCCGAATTACTCTGCGCCTCGCAATAACTCCAACTTTTGCTGGACAGCTTCAAATAGCAGCGGCGCTGCGTTACCGCAGGACAGCACACGGAATCCACGCTTTATAGCCTCAATCCCATCGTCCAAGCCGCGGGTCGGATAGCCGACAGCGATACCTTTTCGCGCAGCAGCAGCGAGCACCTTCTCAGAGGCTTCGGCGACTTTCGCGTGCAACGGTTGGCCCGGTACACCCAACGAAGCCGCTAAGTCACTTGTCCCTACGTTCAGGACATCAATGCCTTCGATCTCGACGATTTCGTCGATATTGTCAATTGCTTCGGCATCTTCAATCATCAATGAAACCGAAACCTCGTTGTTGATGTTCGCATAATATTCCGCCGCTGACACCGCCCCAAACTTGATACCTCGGCTTGGACCCACACCCCGTTTGCCCTGCGGCGGGTAGAACGCACCATCCACCACATGCTGCGCCTCTTCTGCGGTGCGGATGTGCGGGACGAGCACCCCCATTGCGCCAAGATCAAGCGCACGCATAATTCTCGCTTCATCGTTCTCGTGGACGCGAACAATCGGTGTGGTATCCGCAGCATAGGCAGCAAGAACCATCCGCTCTATCTCTGTCCAGCCCATAGAACCGTGCTCTGCGTCAATTAGAACATAATCAACCCCGGCATATCCCATCACTTCAACAAGTCCCGGTTCAGGAAGGCGCACACCTCCACTTAGCACCAATCCGCCGGCTGCTAATTTTTGTTTCAATTTATTCGTTCTAATACTCATAACTAGATTCCTTTTGTATAACAGGTGATAAGTTGTTTAACATAAACTCATGATATAGACTGTGGGAGGCGTTCTTCCTGCAGCCGTTGAACTTCAGCCTCTGTCTCTTCGCTGCGTACCGGCGTTGGTCCCCAATGGTCGATGGTGCTCTGGTCCGGTTCGTCGCTCACGGTCACGATGGCATCCGATCTGTCTCGGACTTCGGGCTTTAGCCGTGTGCCGATTCCCGGTCGTTGTGGGGCGTGGAGGAAGCCATCACGGATGTCGAGATTGGGGTCAACGAACTCGTTATACCAACCTTTGTGGAAAGCGGGCACATGCTCCTGTATCATAGCGTTTGCAGAACTCATACAGATGTGGGAACAGGCGAAGATGTTCACAGGTCCCGTAGCGTCGTGTGGGGCAAATGGTACCTGATGCGCCGACGCAAGAATGGCAACCTTGTGCGTCTCCGAAACACCGCCGGTCCAGATTAAATCTGGCATAACGATACGGGCAGAGCCGTTCTCAATGAACAGCCGAAGCTGCCATCGACTGAGGAGGCGCTCGGAAATACAGACTGGCGTTTTCGTAGATTCTTGGAGCCGTAAGAGGGCTTCTGGGTTGAGCAGTGGCATTAGATCCTCCTGCCACATCATGTCGTACGGTTCCATCGCCTGGGCGATCCGAATCGCTACGGGCAGTGCCCACTTGCCGTGGCCGTCATTGGCAATATGCATTTCCAAGCCAACCGTATCCCGGATCTCGCGGATTGGCTTGAGCGCCCGGTCAAGGTCTTTTTGCGAGAGAAACTGACCGTCGCTTGCAATCGCTAGTGGGATAGTAGGTCCTCCTTTAATTGCGGTGATGCCTTCGTCAAGCAGCTGTTTTGCTGTCTCGCCCGCGCCCTCGTAGGGCATTGAGGTGGCGTAGACACGGATGCGTTTGCGGACTGCACCGCCGAGGAGTTCATAGACCGGTAAGTCAACAGCTTGACCCTTTATGTCCCAGAGGGCGATGTCGAGCGCCGAAATCGCCCGCATCTCCGCACCGCCGTAGCCGGCGTGATCGGACAGGCGGAACATCGCTTCCCAATGACGCTCAATCTCGAATGGATCACGCCCAATGAGAAGTGGTCCAAAAAAGTCGTGAATCGCTGCTTGAACGACCGATGGGGCGTAGAAGGTCTCCCCCAAACCGACGATACCGGAATCGGTGTGAACATGGACCCAGACGTTGTGCGGCTGGGCTTTGACACGGATGGTTTCGATCTGTGTAATCTTCACGGTTTCTCCTTGATGATTTTTTTGGGTGGGGAGTGGATTAACGCTTGGCTGCGTGATATTTTCTGGTGAAAGGCACACACTCCAGATCCACATCTTTCCAGTAGTATTGGTATTTTTCGGAGTTCCAACCCTCATAGATTTCTTCCCATGACATACGATTGAAGTGCGGCAGGAGCGAACCCTCCGTAATCGGTTGGGATTGACCTTGATAGCGATAATCAACGGAAAGGCGAAGGCGGTCTGTTGTTTGGTTGGGAAGTGCCTTATGGACGGTGAGACTTTGGAAAAGCAGAAAGTCGCCAATTTGATAATCCGCCGAGACCCATGTGAGATTCAGATGATCGGTTTCCACGCCCAAACCACCTGCACCATCAGCCCGTATTGTTGGTAGAACGCTAAACTTATGGGACCCTGAGAGCACCGCCAAACTACCGAAATATTGTGGACAACTCCTCCGTGCCTTGGATATGGATATAGTCTTGGTGGGCAGGTGTCGTATACCTTATGTTTTCGGGAAATATAATTCGCCCGATATTTCGTGGATGGGGGAGTGTCGGTTCGCCAAACAGTTTATCACAGGCATCAAGGATTGACGGATAGTGGGCGAAGGCGTGAAAGGATTCTAAACTTTGAAAATCGTCGAGGATGGGCCAATATTCGTCCTGTCCTTCCCGGTACGGTCCTCCATTTCGGATGCCATCCATCATATCCGTTTCTTCCTTAATCCAACCGTGATTATCGCAGATTTCGAGAAAATCTCGGCGGAGTTGGAGAATCGTGTCAGGATCAATCAGATTCCGAAAGAAAAGATACCCGTCTCGTTTCGCACGATCCTGTAGCCTATCGGGTTGATCGAGCACATCATTTGATTCGACAAAAGGTTTGATCTCAGTTGGCATAGGTCGCCTCGTTGATTGGAGTTGTTGCAGATTGCGTAAAACGCACATATTATACAGCCTAGCCAAAAACCTGTCAATTGGTAAGTCACGGGAATGGAAATCTGTCGAGAATCGATCTATCACTCTCTGAATTGGAACATTGACACTCTCCACCAAATATGATACATTTGACACCTATCAGCAGTCGAGACAAGTGCCTTTCTTTGCAGGAGAGGATATTAGTATGTACATTGCGCTGACAGGAGCCACAGGGTTTGTCGGATCGTATACAGTCCGGTCGCTGGTCGAGGCGGGACACCGTATACGCGCGCTTGTGCGTCCAACAAGAGATACCTCTTGGCTTGAAGAATTGGGGGTCGAGATATGCAGAGGAGAGATGACCGATAAGGATGCACTGTCCGCGTTTGTTGAGGGGGCAGATGTCGTAGTCCATACCGCCTATGATTCCACGGCAGAGAGTCAACAACTCAAATACTTTCGTTCCAATATCTTTGGATCACTGACATTGCTTGAGCTTTCTCGGCTCGCCGGTGTCCGTCAATTCATCTGCACGACAAGCACCTATCTCCTCCGTTCCGATGTTTATACACAAGCAGACGTGTGTCAGACACCGATTACAGAGGATTCACCGCTGGTATCTCCTCAAAGTACCTATGTCATGCACAACACCGTGTTAGAATCGGCATGTCGGACGTACTATGCACAATTCGGCATGAACACAACCGCTTTCCGTTGTGCATGGATTTATGGGATTCATCCAAATCTGGAAAAAACCGTCTGGCGCGACATCTTTGAGACAGTTCAAAGGGGTACAAAGTACGAAAGCACATTTGGATGCGATGTTGTCGCTATCAGTGATGTTGCAGGAGCACTGACGGCGGCAGTGAACAACCCCGCAGCATTTGGTCAGATCTTCAACTTGTGCGACATGTTTGTGTATAACCAAGAATTAGCGCAGTTGGCACGCGAGGTAACCGACAGTAAAGCAGAAGTTGTTCAATCCAAACTTCCGAAACCCGCGGAAATAGGCTCCGAGCGGATAAAAGAGTTGGGTGTAGATGTGCATCGAGGAATAGCTGGCATCTGTGCTTATTTTGAGGCGCTGCACAAATTGATTTAGCCCCTATCCAACACAGTATTCGATTAAAATGGGTACGCCGTTAAAAAACGATACAATCACCGCTATCAATGGCATCAAAGTTGGCAATGCGACAGATGAAAAGGCGCGCACAGGCTGTACGGTGATTCTTTGTGAGTCCGGAGCTGTCGCCGGCGTTGATGTCCGAGGATCTGCCCCCGGCACCAGGGAGACCGATGCAATTCGGCCGGGGGGATTGGTGGAGAAAGTTCATGCAGTTTTACTTACAGGCGGCAGTGCGTTTGGATTGGACGCAGCGGGTGGGGTGATGCAGTTTCTTGAGGAGCGTGACGTCGGATTCCCGGCGGGACCAGTGCGTGTGCCAATTGTGCCAAGTGCTGTCATCTTCGATCTAGGGGTCGGAGATTCAAAAGTCCGTCCAGATCGGGAGATGGGCTATCGCGCCTGTGTGAACGCCACCAGTGTGCAAGTTGAAATGGGACAAGTCGGTGCTGGAACAGGCGCAACGGTTGGGAAGGGACCAGGACTTCAGCCATCAAACGGCGGCCTCGGATCAGCGTGTTACGCCTTGAAATCAGGACTGATCGTTGGGGCAATTGTCGTTGTCAACGCGGTCGGCAATATCGTCGATCCAGCGACAGGAAAAATTCTGGCAGGCGCAAAGCACCCGGAAACGGGGGAGTTTGTGGATATTGTAGAGAGGTTATCTGAACAAGGGGAGAGAGATCCATTTCAACCTACTAATACGAATACAACCATCGGTGTCGTCGGGACAAACGCTGCCCTCTCCCCAACAGAAGTTACGAAAGTCGCGCAGCTAGCGCATAACGGTTTAGCGCGGACAATTCGCCCGGTACATACCATGTCCGATGGTGATACAATTTTCGCGCTTTCGATCCCGATACATCGGGACGCACCGGTCAATACCGTTGGGGTTATCGCAGCGGAGGTCATGGCAGAGGCGATCTGTCGCGCGGTGAAACATGCGATGACATACGATCACTAAGCCTCATATCCATATTTCGACCCTGCAGGAAGTGGTTTGCGCAGAATACTTGATTTCAGTTGCTTGACGGTTTGGCGAATTGTGCCTCTGTTCCGCCTGCCGCTCAACCTGCTGGCTCAAGTGCATAATAATCGCTTGAGCGCGTTTGCTTGATTCTTCGGAGGCGGTTTGCATCTGCTCAATCATAGCATCTGATCGCTTGATTTCCGATTCCATGTGTTCCTCTAACCGTTCAACTTGGGTGTAGAGATACTGATTTTCTTCTGTCAATTTTTTAATTAGCAAAGCCTTTTCACGGATTAGCACCTGCAAATCGGCGAGTTGCGTGTCCCGCAACGGGGGCTGATATGCCGGATCGCTCGAGCTTGATATTGGTATGATTTTCAGGGTTTCCATTGATTTTATTGGCATTTCAGTGATTGCCATTGTGTACTCCCTTTCCACAGTTTGTATTTTAATTTTTAATTTTGTATCACTGGATATTTATCGTAGCTATGATGATAACGTGCTTGCTGAAGAATCTGTTTCAATTCCTGATCCCAACGTTTTGTGATCTATAGATCATAGAAACGACGAGGAGGCACGATAAATCGGCACAAGTAAAAGGAAACAATATGACTTCAAACCTCACTCCAAAAGATCTTATTCTTTCCTCGGATGACCTCTCGACGGAAGCAGTTAATCAAATCCTCGAACCGTATGGTTTTCAGGATGTTCAAAGTGTAAATCGCCGCCTTGACAACTTAGCAGACGTTCCCCCATATCGCGAAGCGTTTGCCGAAATTGTCAGCCATTTGTTGAGCGCATCGGCGGATTCGCCGGACCCGGATGCGGCACTGAACAATTTTGAGCGTTTTGCCAACGCGACATTTGATCGACTTTGGCTCTATCGCCTGCTGCATGATGCCCCTTTTCTTCTGAGAATATTGTCAACCTGCTTTGGGTCCAGTATCTATTTCTCAGATATTCTGGTGCGGAATCCTGAGTACTTTTACGAACTCATGGATGCTGGGATGATGAGCGATCCGAAAGACCGCGAAACGATGTATGGCGAACTATCCCAAGCGGTGCAGCCGTTTGATCTGGCAGAGCAGAAGTTGAACGCGATTCGTGGCTATAAGCGGAAGGAGAGTTTACGACTGGGGCTGCGCGATCTGCTAGGCGACGCCGATCTTGAAACAACAACACGGGAGTTGACAAACCTCGCGGAGGCGGCGCTACAAGTCTGCTATGAAATCGGTACAGATGAGCTTACCCCAAAAATGGGCGTCCCTTGGGGTGAACTCCCCAGTGGCGAAAAGGTCCCGAGCACACTCACTGTGATAGCGATGGGCAAGTTTGGGGGATATGAGCTCAACTTTAGTTCAGATATCGATGTGATGTTCGCTTACTCACACGATGGGGTGACAGATCAAGGCATTGAGAATGGGGAATATTTTGCCAAACTCTGCGAGTTTATTATCAATGGGATGAGCAAAGTCACCAAGGCGGGCTATGTCTTCCGCGTTGATATCCGTTTGCGTCCTGAGAGCCGGGCGGGCGTGATTGCTCGCTCCATCGACAGCTACGAAGCTTATTATGAGGGATGGGGCGAGATTTGGGAACGCCAAGCGTTAATCAAAGCCCGTCCCGTTGCCGGTGACCTCAAATTAGGGGAACAGTTTATTCGGACTATTCAGCCCTTTGTCTATCGTCGATATCTTGATGAATCCTCCATTACGGAGATAAAACTGGATGTTCGCCAGACGAAAGCACGGATTGAAAGTCAACTCCGGGAACAGGGCGATGACGTGATGGCACATGTTAAACTTGGTATCGGCGGCATTCGTGATATCGAGTTTACCATCCAATGCCTCCAACTCATCCACGGGGGTCCTACCCCAGCGTTGCGGAATTACAACTCGCTGCAAACTATCGATCTGCTGTACCACCATGGGGTGCTTGATCAGATGGATCGTGATATCCTCACCGATGCTTACCGCTTCCTACGGACAGTTGAGCATCGTATCCAGATGCTAGCCGATTTACAGCGCTATTCTCTTCCCTCAAAGGAACCGGAACTAATTAAACTCGCCAAGCGGATTGGGTATCAAGATAGCGAGGCTAGCTCTGCTTTAGAAGCGTTTGAGATGGACTACACGCTACATACAGATGCAGTTCGATCGATTTTTGGCAAGGTTTTAACACCACCGGTTTCGGAGGGCGAAGTAGATATAGAAGCCGTGCTCATCGCCACTGAGCCAAGGGTGATACGCGACTTCTTGGAGCCCGTTGGGTTCGCTGATGCGCGAGAAGCCCATCGACGATTGAAACGAATGGCGGAAGGTTCCGATGGTGTGCGATTTTCCCCGCATGTCCGCCGATTGTTTGTCGATCTTGCACCGACACTGCTGCGTTTGTTGGGTGAATCCCCCGACCCTGACACGGCACTTCATTACATCGAAACCTTCGCAAGCAAGGTAGGAGCGCGTAGCTCGCACTACGCGATGTTCAACGAACAACCAACCACGCTTGAGCTATTGACCAAGCTATGTGGAACCAGTCGTTTCTTAGCTGAGTTACTAACCGGGCAGCCAGAATCCTTTGATGTGCTGACCGCTCCGGCGGTGATGGACCATCCCAAGACAGCATCCGAAATCTGTATGGAAGCACTTCAGGAAATCGCAGATGGAACACCGGATCAGGTGTTTCAGGCATTAAGGCGGTATAAAAACAGCGAAGTCCTGCGAATCGGTATGCGGAATATTCTGGGGCAAGCAAACCTGTGGGCTACGACGACTGAACTCTCCGATCTTGCGGAGGGAATCTTGCAGGCAATGTATTCCCATATCAACGCGGAATTGCAAATCGAATATGGGAAGCCGCTGGAAAGAGGTAACAGTCAGAGGCAAACGGCTTCCACCGATGAAAAGACAGATGTGGATCTGCCTTTGGCAAGGTTCGCCGTGATTGGCATGGGGAAATTCGGCGGGCGGGAACTCAATTTCAGCGCGGATCTCGATTTGATGCTTGTCTACTCCGCTGAAGGCGAAACAACACAGGGCATGTCCAACGCCGATTATTTTAGCAGGCTCGGATTGGAACTGGTCAATCGGATGAAGGGGAATACGGGAGGCGGTGGAATCTATGAGCTCGATCTGCGACTCCGCCCATTTGGCTCAGGTGGATCGATTGCGTTGTCTCTGAAAGGCTACCAGAATTACTACCAAAAAGACGCAGAGACGTGGGAACGTCAGGCGCTGATCCGTGCCCGCCCCGTTGCTGGGGATATCGGATTAGGCCAAGAGTTTATTAAACAAGCATATACCTTTGCCTACAGTCAACCGCTGACCGCTGAACAGATTGCCCATATTATCCACAATCGGCAGCGCAAAGAAGCGCAAACGACGCGCTCCGCCTTTACCTCAGCTACCACACGTCGTCGGAGACGCAGAAGAAAACAGCAGATCGACGTGAAATCTGGATATGGAGGACTCATCGATATCGAATTTGTCGCTCAAACGCTTCAGTTAATGCACGGTACGACACACCCACAAGTGCGGGTGCAGAACACCGTTGAGGCGATTCACCGGCTGTATGAAGTTGCGGCTTTGACCCGCAATCAGCGGGAGCAGCTCCTCCTCGCGTATGAGTTTCTGAGGAATGTGGAAAATAGCTTGCGAATCGTGCATGACCGACCGTTGGACGCCCTACCGGATAAAGCTCCTGAGTTGGAGCAGCTCGCTAAGCGACTCGGCTACGCAGATGGGACACAGCGGTTTTTGAAGGACTACCATTGGTGCACGGAAACCACACGGACGTTGTTTAATCAGGTATTGAACCCACAGTAATCTGACTACCAGTCTCTCAAAATAATCCACGCGCTGCTCCCCCATCCACTGACATAATTTGTCCTGTGATGTCTCCAGCTTGTTCGCTGCATAGAAAGGCGACAAGTGCACCCAACTCATCCGCCTCACCCATCCGACCGATAACGGAGGCTTGAGCCGTCTCTGATTCAACCTCTGCATAGGTTCTATTCTGCGCTGCCGCTGTTCGCTGTATCAGTTCTTCACCGAGTGGTGTCCGAAACGGTCCAGGACAAACGGTATTGACCAAAATTCCTGCATGGCCCAGTTCGTTGGCAAGCGACTTGCTCAACGCTGCCACGCCTGCCCGAAAAACGCTGGAGATCAGGTAAGGTGTGCCGGGTTCTCTGACGGCAATACTGGTGATGTGCACGATGCGTCCCCAATGCACCTGCTGCATGTGAGGGATAGCCAAGCGACAGAGCCGAATCACCGGGAGCAAAACACCTTCATAGCCCCCCTGCCAGTCCACATCCGTTAGATCTGAGAAGGCACCCATCTGCGGGTGTCCAACGTTGGTAACGAGAATATCAACAGTTCCAAATTCGTCCACGCTCTTCTCTACTAGTCGTTCAATGTCTCCTTCTCTTGTGAGATCGCAGACGACGGGCAGTACTCGCGAGCCACTTTCGGCGCGTATTGTTGACGCTGCTTCATTGATAACCACGTTCACGCCTTCGCGAGCTAACGCCATTGCACTCGCCCTCCCTAAGCCCTTGCTCGCCGCACAGACGATGGCGACCTTTTGATTTAATCCTAAGTTCATTGATGTTCCCTCCTTTTGTGTCCTTTTGCGTTTGAGTATAGCGCAAAATGCCGCATGAATCAAGATCGAAAAGTATTAAGAGGTGATTGATCAATTCCTAAAAAGATGGTACGATTGACGAATTGAGAGAACTTGCATACCAATTGCGGAGGTGCTGAAATGGCAGGACAGGTAGAAGATAAGATTGCTTTGGTAACAGGCGGAAGTTCGGGGATTGGTCGAGCAACTGCGCTGATGTTGGCAAGCGAAGGGGCAAAGGTCGTCGTCGCCGATCTCAGTGTTTCGGGCGGTGAGCAGACCGTGCACCTGATTCAGGATGCTGGTGGAGAAGGCATCTTTGTGGAAGCCGATGTATCAAAGGCTGACTCGGCGGAAGCTATGGTCAATAGGACGATCGAAACCTACGGTCGCTTGGACTGTGCCTTCAATAACGCTGGCGTCGGTAGAGGGGGCAGCACCGTGGACTGTACAGAGGAAGACTGGGAATTTACCATCAAAGTCAATCTCACAGGCGTCTGGTTGTGCATGAAGTACGAAATCGCCCAGATGCTCAAACAATCCAGCGGTGCCATTGTGAATACGGCGTCTGCATACGGCCTCGCTGCCGCAGGAGGAACACCGGCGTATGTTGCGAGCAAGCACGGGGTCGTCGGGTTGACGAAGGCTTCTGCAATGGAATATGCCGCTGAGGGCATCCGAGTCAACGCGGTATGTCCGGGCCACATCGACACACCAATGCTAGCAAGGGGGATGAACGACCCTGAAAGCAAAGCACGGATGCTTGGAAGGCATCCAATCGGACGAATAGGGGATCCAGAAGATGTTGCCCAAGCGGGCTTCTTTTGTCACCGGGCACCCTATGTCCGTAGATGGCGGTTGGGTTGCACGATAAGCACAGGTAGCTTTATATGAAATTGCGGGTTAGCCTTGCAAAGAGCTTACCCTGCTAACGGTGGAATGGTAATTCTGCCCACGGCTAAGTCCCATGGCGAATTTCGAGCAATGGAGCAACTTACCTATATCTGCGTATCGCTCGTATAAAAATTGGTAATACGGGAGACAAGAGTGCTCCGGCGGCGACCATGGCTGCACGGAGAGATACGATACGACCAACCGCTCCTAAAATGGGACCACCCACCGCCTGACCGCATGCATCCGCTTGACCCATTATTGAAAAGATTGTAGCACGAACTCTGGAATCAACGTGCTGATTAATCCAAATCGTACTAATGGTTCGATCGAGCGAACGATATAGTCGAACGGACCAGTAAATGACAATGACAAGGGCAAAATTACCAACCAAGCCGAGAGCAACAAGGCTTGCAACCAGCAGCGCATTGATAAAAAATAAGGCACGTGGAACAGCAAGTCGGCTGCTTGTATCAAGCCATCGTCGAGCGATTTCGGTGCCGATCATTTGGATCATGCTTGAGCCGACGCTGATTACCCCAAACCAGATAACGGGTTCTAACGTTCCGATTTTAGGAAAGGTAAAGTGCTTCAGTAGGTATACCTGCCAAAGCCGATCCAATCCTTCGGTGTGCATCCCGAAGAAGATACCGATGCTAAGGATGGCAATTAACACTGAACGTTCTCGTACGACCCGCAGCCCTTCGCGAAAGGTGTTCCCCATTACTTTCCAAGAAGTGCGTTCCTGTTGAGATCTCGGCTGGAACCCCACTTCCGGCATCGTGAAGGCAGTAAAAATTGCCAAACCGATGAACAATGCACCGCCCACGATTGTCGGAAGGTTGAGTTGAAGATGCGCTAGCCCCGTGCTGACAACGATGCCAATTAGGGAACAGACCTGACTCATCTGTGCACCACGCATATAAGCCTTGGACGCCAAGGCTTCGCTGGTTTCATCAGCGATCCACGCCTGCGCTGCGCCGCTAAGAAAAGTGTAACCCGCCCCAGCAATGATCTGCGATAGTAGAATCGCTACGAAAAAAGGAATCGAACCTGCCAGTATGCAACTGAAACCGAGTAATGCTGTCCCGATAATAACCGATAATCGGCGGCTATACACATCAGCAACCACGCCTGTGGGGATCTCAAGCAGAAATATGGAAACTTCCAATACCGTGCCAATGAGCACCAATTGTAGCGGATTAAGACCAACCACCTCAACGTAGTAGACAGCAATGATTGTGTACGCCATCGCTGAGAAAAGTGAGTATCCGCCGCTGTGAATGAGATAAATGGCGTATGCGCTGAGTTTTCTCATGTGAATCTCTCTCCAAGTGTTTAGAAACGACCTTAGAAATAACCCCTAATTCGTCTTTCTGAATATATGCAACATATTTCCTTGCCTAGAGCTGGCTATTTGTCTGATTGCATTTTCTAAATTAAATAGCTGCATCTTGAAAAACTTCATCTTGAAATATAAATATGTGTATGTTATACTTAACTTGTGTATAGTATTTATGAGTTAAGTTAAAAGAACGCTAAAAACACTGTAATGTTTCGAGATGAGAAATCCTTCCGATAAAGCCGAGGACCAATTAACACAGATGCTAGCAAACTGCTCCGATGGATGGCTTGAAGCCGTGGATACCGCTCTCGTGCGAGGACTCTCTATTGACATTGTCCTCAAAGCCACACAATATTGGTGCATCGGCGCCTATGAGCGTGCAGACCTGCTGCTGCGAGGTGAGGATATTGATTATACCATCGTCGCCGACCGAACCGCTCTAGAGTCGATCATACAGTTGCTCAATGAAGCCGATGTGATTGCAATCGACACAGAAACTTACCCGCCGACCGATGTCCGAGTCGATGTCGAACGCGCTGAAAATCATTTCAGGCAGCTAACCGCTGATTTTGAACAGGTCAGAGAAGCCGTTAAACGGGCAAAAACAAACGCCGAAAAGCAGCCCCTACGCGCGGTGCGTGATGACATCAAAGACCAACTGAAAGCCGCAAAAGCAAAACTCAAGACCGCAACGGGCTGGCTCAAACAAGCGGGACTCGATCCGCATCAGGCAAAAATCCGCCTAATTCAACTGGCAATTGAGAATCGTCCGGTGGTCATGGTTGACCTAGACGCTTTTGATAACGTGCAGGATCTGGAGCCGCTGCGTCAGGTACTGATGAATGATTCTGTAAAGGTTTTCCACAATGCCAACTTTGACATCAAAATGCTCTGGGCGATAGGGGTTGATGTGGGTGGACCTATCTTCGATACGATGCTAGCAGCGAGGTTAATCAGTTCCTCCGGGCGCGTCGGTTTAGCCAACATCGTCAAGCTGTATCTTAATATAGATTTGTC
Organism: Candidatus Poribacteria bacterium; assembly: GCA_021295755.1. Taxonomy (NCBI): domain Bacteria; phylum Candidatus Poribacteria; species Candidatus Poribacteria bacterium. Next base: position 10,844 of record JAGWBT010000162.1, on the reverse strand, counting down.
GAAAACAGAGCAGACCAGCGATTGGAGTGGCGAGCTCACCGATTCCCAACTGCTATATGCCGCCCGTGATGTGTTGGTACTGTTGCGGTTGCACAATCGGTTAAAATCCGAGTTGGTGGGTGCAGATCTCACCCAAATCGCTAAGATTGAATTTGATTGCGTCCGGGCAACCGCAGAGATGGAATTTACAGGGATGAGGCTCCATTCCACCAAAGTGGACGCCTACTACCATCGTGTCGAGGCCCGAAGACGCGAGCTTCGAGGGGCATTATACAATTATCTGGGCGAAATTAATTTGGTCAGTCCACATCAGGTGAAAAGAGCGCTAACGCAAATCGGCGTTGATGTTGAACGCACAGCTCGACGTGCGCTGATACCGCTGATTAATCGCCACCCCAGCATACCACTTTTACTGGAATACAAGAAGCTGTCCACGCTCGTATCGGTATTCTTTGAACCGCTACCACGGGCAACTTCAGTCAAAACGGGCAGAATTCATGCAAATTATTGGCAACTCGGTGCTGCGACGGGTCGATTTTCCTGCTCAGCCCCAAACTTTCAACAGGTGCCCCGTGATCCGGGTGTGCGAGCCTGTTTCGTCGCCGAAGATGGCAATAAACTGGTAGTCGCCGATTATTCACAGATTGAATTACGGATTGCTGCCGAAATCAGCAAAGATCAGCGGATGACCGAAGCCTATCAGAACGGTGCGGACTTACACCGGTTGACGGCTTCACTGATTCAAGGGGTATCGCTTGATGAGGTGACCGAAGCACAGCGTCAAGCGGCAAAGGCGATTAACTTCGGCTTGATTTTTGGCATGGGTCCGAGGGGACTCAAGTACTCTGCAAAGCATAGCTATGACGTAGAAATGACTTTGGCTGAAGCAAAAACTTTTAGAAACCGCTTCTTTGAAGTATATTCGGGGATTCGCGCTTGGCATCGGAAATCCGAGCAGGAATTGAAATATACCAATAAGCAAAGAACACTATACGGGAGACGGTTTGTCTGGAAGGATACACCCCCTTCGTTTACGGTCTTTATCAATAGACAAGTGCAAGGCACAGCGGCTGACATTGCGAAGATTGCGCTAGGTGAACTTCCATCGGCTTTGAAGGAAAGCGAAGCGAAAATTATCGCCATGATCCACGATGAAATTATCATCGAAGTGCCTCAAGTCAACGCCGTTGAGGCTGCTCGGAGGCTTCAGCAAACCATGGAAGCAGCAGGAGGAGAGGTTCTAAAAAAGGTTCCAATCGTTGCAGAAGCCCGAATCGCTGACAGTTGGGCGGAAAAGTAGGGAACGCAGATCTGCGTTCCCTACTTTGATGCTTGTCTGAACCATGAGGAAGGTGATATAATGGAAAAGTGCATTAATCACAAATCCCAAGGAGTTATGTATGGCAGACAAAAATCGTATTACCGTTACAGTTAATGCAGGTGAACATAATCGGGACGGTTGCCCCGTCAGTGTTGATGTAGATAACCGTGAAGCCGAAGGGCTCGCGGGTGGATCAGTCACCCTTACGGATCAGAAGAGCGGCGCAACAGTCCCCGCCGACCTCAACAACGACGGCAAAACCGCGACACTCTCATGGATTCTGGATAGACTCAAGGCTCATCAGGAACGATCATATATCCTCTCGTCGGGGGGTGCTGAGGACAGTGAAGGTGTTGCGTTCAGTGAACGCGACAACGCGATTGATGTGCCTTCCGCTACGGAACGGATGGATTTCGCCCTTACTTCTTCCCGGTCTTTGGACCAGGCGGACAGCCGATAACTCGTGGCGAAACCAGTGAGGAATCCAGCGACCACGTCCATCACCGATCGCTGTACGTCGCCTACGGTGAGGTAAACGATGTGGATGTGTGGGCAGAGGGCGAAAATTCTGGCAGAGTCGTACATCAATCCTTCACCGATAAAAGTGGGGGAGCGACGGTTGGCAAAATCTACACTGAAAATGATTGGGTGAACAAGGCGGGCGAAAAGTTGATGTCAGATCTACAGCAGTTCCGCATCTACAATACCCCTGAGACAGGAACTATTATCGATCTGGATTTGACCTTGATCGCATCTGCGGGAGATGTCCATTTCGGTGATACCAAAGAGGGTGGGATTATATCAGTTCGCGTCAATCCGTCGATGAACGCCTCCGATGGCGGAAAGATTGAAAATGCTTACGGCGGGATTAACGAAGGCGAAACATGGGGCAAACGCGCGCAGTGGTGTGACTATTCGGGGACCGTTGAAGGAACGCCCGTGGGGGTCGCTGTATTTGATCACACTTCTAACCCACGCTATCCGACATATTGGCATGTCCGCAACTACGGCTTAATGACGACAAATATTTTCGGGACCGGCACGTTTGAAGGCGACCCCAGCAAAGATGGTTCTTACACGATGAAAAGTGGTGGGGAGATGAATTTCCGTTTCCGTGTACTTATCCACGCCGGCGATGCTGCGACGGGTCAGGTCGCACAGAAATATCACGATTTCATCAATCCGCCAACGGTATCGATTTCATAACCGCATCGCACAAACGTTAATCAGAATGGTTCGTACTACATTTCAGGTTGTCTCATATTAAGAAACCGTGCAACAGAAACCGATTTATGGTGAATTAGAAAAATAAGTAAACATTACCAATAAATAACTCCGACCACGAAGTTCCCAAAGTCCCCCTGATAAGGGGGATTTAGGGGGTTAGCTGCGCATTCACAGTGTCTAAGTCATTCTACAATCTACCATAGTTCACTAGTTCATTAATGAACCAATGAACCGATGAACAAATGACTTCCACTAGTCAGCCCATGAGTTATGCCAAATCAGTTCATTTTGCTTTGGGTCGTCTAGTAAATCACCAATTGTCAGCGAATTGAAATAGTCCTCCGGCAGGACATTCTGTTTACCATTAAA
>JAGWBT010000162.1:3866-7630 GCA_021295755.1 Candidatus Poribacteria bacterium | reverse complement strand
GTAGGATTCCCGTGGGGTGGCTTAATTAACGCCTGATCATGCCAGATTCGGATGCCTTCTACGTCCGCCAATGTTGTAGCCATCCGCCCGATTCTTGGGTCACAGATCAGTTTGTTCATACCTTTGTGCGTATCCGCAAGCCGCAGGCACTGTGTGAATACCCTCGCGTAAAAAGCGTCTGGGTCCATCTGATTTGTCAAAAAATCTACGGCACCACCCAGACGCTCTGCAACGGATTCGTCGGTACATCGGCGCCATTCTTCCAATTCGTCCGCATCAAGAAAATCTTCAATGACCAGAAAACCGTTGGCTTGGTAGAATTCGATCTGTTCTTCTGTGAGTTTATCACGCATTGCCGCTTGTTCCTCCTCTGTCAGCGATTCTCAATCTCACCCATTCATCATTATCCTGTTCCACCCTTCACACTCCAGACAGCGCCGGTAGTGTAGGTATTGCGCTCTGAGCAGAGAAATTCGATAACTTCTGCCAACTCCTCCGCGTCTGAGTACCGCCCGACCGGCGTCCCCGGATTGGCGAGAAATTCAGCAGAAAAGCGTGGAACAACCATCTCCGTAAGCGCACGTCCCGGTTCCACACCATTCACGAACACTCCCTGTTTGGGATACGCATTGCCAAGCGCACCGATAAACGAGAAGACCGCTCCCTTAGAAACACCATACGGAACCACGTTGGTCCCGCCGTTGCGTGCTCCGGAGGAGATTGTCACACACCGTCCCCAGCCTTGCGCCAACATGTGAGGGATAGCTGCCTGATGGGCGTGATAAACGCCGTAGATGTTAATCCGCATGACTTTATCGAACTGCTCAACCGATTGTTCATGGAACGGTGCTTCCAACCCCAAAATTCCAGCGCAGCAGACAAGAATGTCCAAACGCCCGAAGGTTTTGACCGTTTGATCGACCATTGATTGAACGGCAGCGAAATCAGTAACGTCTGTTTTTATAAACAGCGCACGCTGCCCCATCTGTTCAATCTCTTTAATTAAATCGGCGGCTTCCGCTTCGAGGATATCCGCGATGACAATATCCCGCCCCTCTTCCGCAATCCGAAGGGCAGACGCCCCACCGATACCTCGAGCCCCGCCAGTAATTACTGCCACCCGTTTTTCTTTGGGTGCTGCAAAACGCAGATTCGGCATAGATTAATCCTCCTAAATTGACACTTATCTTCCAATCTTCCAAAGTTCAAAAGGGCAACCACAAGGGTTGCCCCTACAGCGAATCAAGATAGTTCGCAATCTCGGCACAAAAATCGACAATATCCCCGAGACCGTCTTGGATGACATCGTAAACTGTACGCAGATTAACTCTAGGGTAATGATGGACAATGATATTCCGCATCCTGACAGCTTGGCTAATTTTCTCTGCAAGGTCCTGTGGTATGATCTCATTCTTGGCGAGCATTTCAATCGCTTCGGGACGGCTATTAGGCGATCCTAGATTAGCGCCGGTAACAACGTGCATCGCAATGTCGCTAATTGCCTCCAACATTGTTTGGAGCTCGTATAATGACGCATCCACCGCTTGGAAATTCTCAGCGAATTCCTCGAAACCCTTCCCCTGGTGACTCTGTAAACGATTCAGTATCTCTTGGACATAATTCACTAAATGCTCAACGCGCTCCCGATCTATCATGTCCTTCCCTCTCTTTAACATCTGTCTCGTTTTTACCCGCCTCATCAGATAACGACGACCAATCTGTAGCCATGGTTCTTCATCCGTGTATTTTTCAAAAACGCCCATCTCAAACTGAATGCGCTCGTATGGATTGGCACAAAAGGCAAGTTTCCCCGTCCGCAGGATTTCATAGGCAAAATGCGTCGGGACTCCATCCAGACTCACAACATCAACTTCAACGCCGTCCAAGGTTTGGCACAAGTATTCTGATATCCTACCAATAATCTCTATCTGGTTCGACGCTTCCATCTCACCAAATAGGAGTGCCACATCGACGTCACTCTCTGCCCATACCTTCCCTGTTGCGCGAGATCCAAAAAGGTATACCGCAACAATCGGTGGACTTATGTTGACAACGACAGTCTTGATTGCCTGTTCAATGGAAGCCTGTGAAATTTGCATAGCACCAATCACAACTTTCTAAAAAATAAGATGGCTATAGGATATTCTACGCCATAAAAAATGTCAAGTTCGCTTTCAGCGAGGCGGTTGAGGTCAGAAAAACAACCGTTGACAGAGATCCCTCGCTATGATATAGTGTTCAAATCCCAATAGGGGTCGACAACATATATCAAAAAATGGGGACTCGGGAGGAAAAGAAATGGCAGAGCGATTGGCAATTGATGGTGGAACCCCGGTTATTGCGGAACCTATTCCCAGCGGTGTGCACGGTCCAAGTGCTATCGATGACCGGGAGATTAACGCAGTCACCGAAGTGCTGCGGAGCGGCAGACTGTTCCGGTTTGTTGAGGATTCTCACGTAGCTGCGTTTGAAACGGAAGCCGCGGCACTGCTCGGCGTGAATCACGCGCTAATGGTTAATTCTGGTACGAGCGCGATAATCTGTGCGCTGACAGGAATTGGCGTCGGTCCCGGCGACGAAGTGATCGTTCCGGGCTATACCTTTATTGCGACAGCAGCGGCCGTTGTTGGTGTAGGTGCTATTCCCGTAATCGCTGAAATTGATGAATCGCTCGGCATGGATCCTGCCGACGTTGAACGGAAGATTACCCCACACACAAAGGCAATCCTGCCCGTCCACATGCAAGGGGTGCCGTGTCGCCTTGATGACCTCATGGCGATCGCCAAGCGGCATGACCTCAAAATGGTCGAAGATTGTTGTCAGTGTGTCGGCGGACGGTATAACGGCGCGTATACCGGAACGTGGGGTGAAGCCGGTGCGTGGAGCCTAAATTACTTCAAGGTAATTAGCTGTGGCGAAGGAGGCATGGTATTCACGGATGACTACGATATCTATGAACGCACCGCCTTCGCTAGCGATGCTGCAATGCCGATGTGGATGAGCGATAAAGAGTGGCAAAATCCGCCATTTTCACGTCAGGGCTACCGTCCGAGCGAAATCATGGGGTCAATTGCGCGGGTACAACTTTCCAAACTTGAGGACATCTTGAGCCATACCCGTCGGCTGAAAAAGGCGTTCCTCGCAGAGTTGGATGAGCCGAAGGGATATATCCCACAGCATGTCGATGATCCTGATGGCGAATGCGGCATCAGCGCAGCAATCATTGTTAAGGATCCGGAACTCACCCCGAAATACGTCGAAGCACTCAAGGCAGAAGGGTTGGGAGCAGGCACGGCGTACAACGAGGGATTTCCAGATCGGCACATCTACTATTACTGGGATTCAATCCTGTTTAAGCACTCCCACCACCCATCGGGTTATCCGTGGAAAGATCCAGCCTACAAAGGGAACGTTGAGTATTCACGGGATATGTGCCCGCAGACCCTTTCGATCTTAGGCAGAGCCTTGCGGTTTGGGTTTAATGTCAACATGCAGGAAGACCACGCCCGATTGATGGCTGCGGCAATTAATAAGGTGGACGCAGCGTTAGGATAGATAGTGAAACAGGAGCAAATCGCCGAAGCACTACAAACGCTGGGCTTGGGGGCCGGTCATATTGTCTTTGTGCACAGTTCGTTGAGCAGTATCGGCTACGTCGAAGGCGGCGCGGACGCTGTGGTTGACGCGTTCTTGGATGTACTCGGTTCAACGGGTACACTCGTCGTGCCGACCTTTACCTTCTCCCACGGCAGAAAACTCGATCC
>JAGWBT010000162.1:3203-3722 GCA_021295755.1 Candidatus Poribacteria bacterium | reverse complement strand
GTCCCTTCTGGAAACTCTACGAATTGGACGCACACATCTTAATGCTAGGCGTTCCCTATCTCCGCTGTACCTTCTTTCACGTTATCGAGCAGCTTGTACAAGTGCGTTACCGGCAATGGCGGAAGGTCGACGCATGGGTTCAAGAGCCGGATGGGCGAAAACGACCGCTCCCTGCGTTCAGCTACAGCCCCAGGCCGGGGTTTGTGGGCAACGACTTTAACAAGTTTGGAGCCATGCTGGAGGGACGCGAACTCGTTCAGGTCGGCGCGGTCGGTAACGCCGTGGCTCGACGGTTTCGGGCACGAGACGCGCTTGAGGTCGGTCTCGCTGAGTACCGGAAAGATTCGCTCCTGTTTGCTATAGCCGGCGGCAGCTTGACACAACTCCGGGACGGTGTATTGACCGAAGAACTGCATAACGAGAAATCGGTGATTGATCCAGCGAAAATCTATGAAAGGAAGCAATAATTCAGATAAGATAGCCCAAGTTGCTAGGGCGTGTTGCCAAATGTCAACACGT
>JAGWBT010000162.1:2705-3194 GCA_021295755.1 Candidatus Poribacteria bacterium | reverse complement strand
CCCAACAATATCCCCTCTTCGTAGGTCGGGCATCTTGCCCGACCCACAGCCAGCAGGACGATATATATGTAACACACAATGGTTTGGTAGTGAACAACGATCGTTGTTCACTACGAAGCGGGCCATAGATGCACGTATATTTCGTAGGGAACGGAGAGCTCCGTTCCATTTGTTAAATGTCAACACACCCTAGGTATTACGAATCCATAAGTTTCCCTGTAGGGGTGGGGTTCCCGCCCGTCAAGTGCTCTGCTTTTCGCTCCAGAGGAGCGCAATGTGTATAGCAACTTGTGTTAATATATCTAAGAAAGAAAAGACGATGGCACAGAAAGACACAGTAACAGCAGTCTGGGAACAACATAAAAAAGTGATACCCGGTGGCGTCGTTTCGCTGAATCGGGTGATAGATCCGATGCGCGTTTTTGTGAAAGCAGAGGGTGCCTATCTCTGGGACAGCGATGGGCTGCAGTACATCGATTATCACGCCGC
>JAGWBT010000162.1:0-2641 GCA_021295755.1 Candidatus Poribacteria bacterium | reverse complement strand
GGTGCGGGGACAACCCCTTGGGAGGGGGAGTTAGCGAATCTGCTGGTAGAATGTATCCCCACGCTGGACCAAGTACAGATCACCAATACAGGGTCAGAGGCGACCTTTTTCGCCGTGCGGGTTGCTCGCGCAATAACCGGACGCGACGAAGTGATTATCATGCAAGGCGGCTACAACGGTTGGCATAATGATGTGGCATTCAATTTAATGGATCCCCTTGAAAGAATTGGGGGCTATCAGCCGGGCGAGGAGCTGCCACTTTATCCAATTACAGCCGGTATGCCAGCATCCGCTTCTCAGCATGTCCATGCCGTACAGTTCAATGACTTGGACGCCGTAGAAAATTTAATAAAAAAGGGGAATATCGCGTGCATCATCCTTGAGCCAATCTTACAAAATATCGGTGTGGTCAAACCGAACCCCGGATACCTAGAGGGACTTCGACGGCTGTGCGATCAATACGGTTCCCTGCTAATTTTTGACGAGGTAAAAACGGGATTCCGCCATGCTCTAGGCGGTTATCAGTCGATATGTGGGGTGCAGCCAGATCTGTCGGTATTCGGAAAGGCGGTCGCCAACGGCTACCCACTCGGCGTCGTCGGGGGCAAGCGGGAGTATATGGAGTATTTCAATCACCCGCAGCCGGAAAAGAAGGTGTTAATTGCAGGCACCTATAGTGCCCACCCCGTCCCGACAGCAGCGGCAATCGCAACCTTGAAAAAGTTGAAGGCGCAGGAGAAAGAGATTTATGGTCATCTGGAACACCTCGGTCAGATGATGGAAGCTGGCTTAAAGGAGCTGCTGTCCACGAAAGATTTCCCCGCAATAGTCGCCCGGCAGGGATCCGCCTTTGTTGTCTATTTTATGGAGGAGGCTCCCACCAATTGGCTGCAAATTGCACAGTCCCACGATATGGATCTCGATAAAAAGTACAGAACGCTCTTAATCGAGAGAGGGATTTTCCACTTTCCGCTTCCCACAAAACAGGGGAGTATCTCCTTCGCCCACACAGAGGCAGACATCGAACACACCATAGAGATTACAGAACAGGTATTGGAGAAATTATAAGAGTAACCAACGGGTTGATGATTATGACAACGAAATCCAGATCCACCGGCTGGTCAACCAAAGCCATCCATGCCGGCGAAGAATCCCTCCCCAAAACAGGTCCCCTCATCCCGCCCATCTACCAGAACAGCACCTTTCAGTGCTGCGTTCACAGACGAAGATTCGGGTTATATTTATACGCGGTGGGGCAATCCAACGCAATCTGTGCTCGAAAACAAGATTGCAGTGCTAGAATGCGGTGAAGCGGCACTCGCAACAGCGTCGGGAATGGCAGCTGTGAGCACGACATTGTTGACGCTGCTAGCGCACGGGGACCACGTCGTGGCGATGGACTCTCTCTATGCTGGATCATACAACATCCTGAACGAAGATCTCCGTCGCATGGGAGTCGAAACCACATTTGTGGACGCGACCGATGCCAGTGCCGTCGATGGTGCAATCCAACCGAACACGAAAGCCATCTATCTTGAAAGCCCTGTCAATCCAACACTGAAATTGGTGGACCTTGCCGCTTGTGCGGAGATTGCAAGGACGCACGGGGTTACGTTAGTTTTCGATAACACCTTCGCCACGCCGTGTGGGCAGCAGCCAATCTCTCTCGGTGTTGATGTCGTCGTCCACAGTATGACCAAGTATCTCAGCGGAAGTGGGGCGGTGGTCGCCGGCATGATTGTTGGATCAAAGGAGTCTATCGATCGTGCGAAGACAGGTGCGCTACGACACTTCGGGGGTGTCTGCACGGGGTCGCCACGCTGCCACTACGTTTCGAGCGTCACTGTGCCAATGCCCACGCACTCGCAGAATTTCTGGAAAATCATTCGGCAATCGAAAGGGTGCATTACCCCGGTCTACCAAGCCACCCACAACATGCACTTGCCAAAAAGCAGATGAACAACTTCGGTGGGATGGTCTCTTTTGAACTCAAGGGTGGTATAGCAGCGGGAGAGAAACTGGTGAATCAGGTCGAACTCTGTACGCTTGCAGTCAGCTTGGGTGATGTACGGACGTTGATCTGTCATTCCGCTTCGACGACGCACCTGCATGTTTCGCCGGAAGCGCGGAGACGCGGGGTTGGAGGAAGTGGAAGATATTATCGCAGACCTTGATCAGGCGTTAGCGTAAGGAAGATCCGTTTATAGGCAGCGCGAATCGGATTTTAACGCAATGTCGCAATGTCGCAATGACGCAAAGAAAGACTTTTAGAACTTGCGCGTTTGGTTCATAAGTCCCCCTGATAAGGGGGATTTAGGGGGTTAAAAGTAAAAAAACGTTCATGTTAAGATTTAGTGCAACAGAAACCGAGTTTTTTCTTGAAAACTCGGTTTCTCTTAGCGTTTTGTACTGCCCATAGGTCGGACTTCCTCGCCCAACCACACTAATGAACAAATGGTTTTTCACGTTTCACGCTTCCGGTATTTCGATCGGCAGATCCAGCCGATCTCCCCACTCTTTCCACGAGCCGATGTAGTTGCTGACTTTCTGGTAGCCCAAAAGCCGCAACGCCAAATAGCTGTGGGAGGAGCGGTATCCGCCCTGTCAGTAGGACATGACGCGCTTCTCCGGCGTAATGCCT
>JAGWBT010000161.1:7761-10018 GCA_021295755.1 Candidatus Poribacteria bacterium | reverse complement strand
TTGGAATTAAAGCACAAGACGGTACTCCATATAAAGGCAAAATATTGGATGAGGCATTTAATACAGCAAGCAGGGCTACCATTAGTGAGAGATATATTGCGACTATCCGAGAAGTTACTTCCATTCAACCGGTAACAGAGGAAGCGAAAGCAGAATACTATTTAATAGGCTTGCAGCCAGTCCAATAAATACATCTTTCTCGGTACTCTGTTTTAACATCTAACCTTATAACATACCTTGAATCCCAAAGAAATCATACTATTCCGTGAAAACCTACTCGTGTGGTTTGAAACGCATCGCCGCCAGCTTCCTTGGCGCGAGACTGAAGATCCCTATTGTATCTGGGTTTCGGAGGTGATGCTTCAGCAGACACAGGTCACAGAAATTTGTGAGCAGGTTTCCCGATGTGGAGAGGCTAGCGGCGGCTGACCTACAGGATCTGCTGAAAACTTGGGAAGGGTTGGGATACTATGCCAGGGCGCGGAATCTCCACAAGGCTGCACAGGTTATTGTGGGAGATTTCGATGGCGAAATACCTGCGGATTATACCGCATTCCGAAAGCTGCCCGGTGTAGGCGAATACATCGCTGCTGCGGTGCAGAGTATTGCGTTTAACGCTCCGTATGCGGTGGTGGATGGCAACGTTAAACGGGTCCTTGCACGCCTGTTTCTGATTGCAACACCAATCAATCAATCCGGCTCGGCCAAGATTTTTCAGGAGAAGGCGGATCGGCTGCTGGACCATTCTTCGCCGGGGATTTTCAACCAGGCGATGATGGAGCTAGGAGCGACCGTCTGTCGCCCGCAATCACCGACCTGTATCGTTTGTCCGGCGAACACCGTTTGTCGCGCATTTGAAACTGTTCGGCAAGACGAATTTCCTGTCAGACAGAAACCGAAACCCGTCCCGGAGTATCATATCGTCGCAGGGGTAATTCACAAAGGGGAGCAGATTTTAATCACCCAACGCAAACTGGAAGGTTTACTCGGCGGGTTATGGGAGTTTCCGGGCGGAAAGATTCAGGTCAAAGAATCTGCTGAACAGGCTTGTGTTCGCGCAATCCGAGAAGAGACCAACCTTCACGTTGAACCGACCGAATACCTGACCCGTGTTAAACACGCTTACACGCATTTTAAGATTACAATGGACGTTTTTCATTGTTATTATCGGTCCGGCGAAGTCCTTCTGAACGATGCGGTGGATTATCGCTGGATTACTGTTGATCAGATTGATCAATTTCCGTTTCCACGTTCCAACCACAAATTTATTCCCCTGTTGACACAGGGGGTGGAGGAGATTAATGAGTAACGATGGTCTTACAGTTTATCGAGATTTAGGTGTTAAGCCAGTTATCAATGCAATGGGGTTCATGACAGTATATGGTGGTTCCCGTCCGTCACCGGGAGTTCAGGCGGCGATGAATCATGCGAGCCGATACTTCGCTGATATGGAGGATCTTCTGAAGAAAACGGGTAACATTATCGCAGATCTGCTAGGAGGCGAATCGGCTTTAGTGACGCCCGGTTGTGCGGCAGCACTCGCCCTGAGTTCGGCGACCTGCATGGCTGGGGATGATCCTGATAAGATTCAGCAACTGCCGGATACAACCGGTATGAAGAATGAAATCATCATTCAGAAATCGCAGCGATACCATTATGACCGGTGTATAACCGTTTTTGGTGCCAAAATGATCGAGACGGGCGATGAACATACCACCGCGGAGCAGGTGGAAACTACCATCAACGAGAAAACTGCCGCTATCCACTACGTCGCACCCGGAGGTGGCGCAGGGGTTGTGTCGTTGGAAGAGGTGATTAGCATTGCCCATTCCCACGATATCCCGGTGATCGTTGATGCGGCGAGCCAAGTTTATCCATTGGATCAGATGCGTCGGTATCCGGCGGCAGGCGCAGACATGATTGGATATGGCGCGAAATACTTCGGTGCTTGCAATTCGACAGGGGTACTATGCGGTCGGAAGGATCTGATAGATGCTGCCTTTGTGCATAGCTTCATCGGCTATGAAACACAGCTCTCCCGGTCGGTTGGCAGACCACTGAAACTTGACCGTCAGGAGATTGTCGCAGTCGTCGCTGCGTTACGCGAGTGGTTCTCCATGGACCATGCGGCACGAATCGCCGAACACGGCTGGAAAGCGCGTGCCATTCAGGACGCACTCAATGGCGTTGCTCATATCACATGCCAGCCAGTGACAGATGAACGGACGCTCGGTAACGGTCTTGTGGTGAACTTGGA
>JAGWBT010000161.1:1246-7673 GCA_021295755.1 Candidatus Poribacteria bacterium | reverse complement strand
ATCGATGATGACCTACAGGTAGTCGCAGATCAGTTGAGAGAGGTCCTGACAGCCTAGGGAAATCGGTTATTGTAATGGTAGGGAACGGCGATCGTTGTTCCCTGCATAGTGTACAACAATTCTTGTCATAGCTGACAAACCGGCAACCCGTCTTCACCACCCTTTTGCATAGGGTGGTGGGTGCTTGTTGTTCGGTACAAGGAGATTATTTATGCCACTATGGGAACGACAAGTCAACGAATGGCTTGCCGAGAAACCGCAACGCACGGCGGCGGCTGATTTTGACGCGTTCTGGGACGAGACACAATCGCTGGCTCAATCCCAACCGCTGAATGCTGAGGTCGTCTCTGTGGAATACCCCTCAAAGAAGTTGTCCGCTTATCAGGTCTCGTTCGATGCCTTTGATCGTGGTCGTATTCAGGCATGGCTTCTCGTACCTACTCGCTCTACATCGGAGAAGCTACCCGCACTGATTCGTTGGCACGACTACCTCGGTTTTCGCGGACGTATCTGTATACATCTGACGTGGGCACTTCAAGGATTCGTCGTGCTCGTTCCAGATATTCGGGGACACGGGGATTCTTCCGACTTGACGCATTACTCGTGGGGTAACAACAAGGGCTATTTTCCTCAAGGTATCCAGGATCCGCACGAATACTATTTGCGCGGCTGCATCGCCGATGGACTCCGAGCGGTTCAGTTTCTCAACGGTCGTGAGGAAGTTGATTCAGATAGGATTGGGATCATTGGAGATGGGTTAGGCGGGTTTATTAGTTTATGGACAGCAGCATTTAATTCGCAGATCAACACGATTGCGCCAGTCGGACCGTATCCTTGCAACTGGGAGCGACACGTTATCAGTGCAAGCAGCATTGCCGCAGATGAGGTTAAGACTTACCTGACACGGTATCCTGAACAGGAAGATACGGTCTGGAATACGTTGAACTACTTTGACCCGGTCAATATTGCTCATCGTGTGAATTGTCCTTCATTCTTCCCGCTTGGTCTACAGGGGAATACCGCTCCACCTCAAGATTCGGTGGGAATCTACAACCTGATTGCGGGTGAAAAGGAGTTAAAAGTGTTGCCTTACGATGGACATAGCGCGGGCATTGAAGAGTTGATTTCCTGGATGCAAGGGCAATTAAGGCCGTAGCGCAGTAGGGGAGTAATAAGCGTTATTATCAATCATCAGTTTGTGCGATAGATAACAGGAGACTTATAAGATGTGGACATTTGATTTACCATTAGAGGAGTTGGAGAATTACAAACCGCCCCGTACAGCGCAGCCGGACTTTGAGGAGTTTTGGGAACGCACGAAAGCGGAGAGTATGGCACAACCGCTGAATCCCGAACTGGTTCCTATTGACTATCCTGTAAAACGGGTTCAGGTGTTTTCTGCGACGTTTGATGGGTTAGCGGGTGAAAGTGATCAGCCACCGCGGGCAGGCGGTTGGTTTTTCATCCCCGAAGATCCCGCGCCGCGCCCGGCATTGGTAATCTACCACGGTTATCACGGCTACCGCGATAGAATCTCGACCCATTTGCCTTGGGCGTTGATGGGATTTGTCGTATTGGCAATGGATGTGCGTGGACGTGGTGAAGCACCGGACTGGACTGAATATGAAGGAGGACACGGGCTTGGGTGGATGACGCGCGGTATCATGAATAAAGAGGAATACCTCTATCGCTTTGCCTATATGGATTGTGTGCGTGGTGTGGAATTTATTGCCGAGCGTCCGGAGGTAGATCCGGGTCGGATCGGTGTGCTCGGTGGTTCACAGGGCGGTGCCTTGAGCCTCGCCGTTGCAGCCTTAAGTGACCGACCCGCCATTGCAATGCCGATGGTTCCGTTCTTATGCTACTATCCTGATGCTGTCAAGATGGCGCGAGAGAACCAATACGGCGAATTGAACAACTACTTCATTCGCTATCCGGAGCGGGAAGAAGAGGGGATGAAGACGTTGAGTTACGTTGACAATATGAATCTTGCACCGTGGATAACCTGTCCGACGTTGATCTCCGTGGGTTTACGGGACACGACCTGTCCACCCTCCACTGTATATGCTACCTATAACCATCTCACCTGTGAGAAGGAGATCTTGTATTACCCCTACGACATGCATAGCGGCGGCGGTGATGCACACAGAGAGCGGGTGATCGAGTGGGCGCACCGGCTGAATCCGTGAGTTATTGTGGTAGCAGGCTAATATACCAAGTGCAAGAAATGCGCTAGGAAAACGGGAAAATGAGAGAGCGATATGCTCTTGTTTTCCCGTTTTTTTTGGTCAGAACCATGTTGTATACAATGGTGTTTTGAGAATAATACTCAGCAGTCCCCAATAAGTGCCGACGATGAAGTCTCCAACCACCAATCCCATGAAAAACGGGACAACCTTCCGATAGGTCGCCGCCCCGCCATGTTTTAAGATTAGCAGCTTTATCGCCCAGCAGACAAAGAGCGCAAACCAGTAGACATCAATGGTTCCTGAACTGATGCCTAGAATATATCCTGCCGGGTGAAATGGAAACCATATAAAGCGCATCCGCATCCACCCCATTACAATTGAGAAGATAGCCGAACCACCGATGATACCTGCACCTAAAGTATCGGGCTCCTTCGGATTCTGTAACCAGCCGCTTAGGCTATTGCACGCTTGGGATCCTGCTGCTAACAACTCTCCGGCAGTCGAAGCACCGTACCGGTACAGCATTGCCGGAAATATCCAGAATGCCAAGAGGACGCCAAAAATTAGAGAGAGCATCATCGCCCAAGTAAGTCGGTGGGTGTTGACACCGGTGCCTTCGGCGGACTTGAATGCCTCTAGTTGGTGGGGCATGGGATGGCTTCGGTTTAACCGATTGAACCAATAAAATAGCGAAAACATTGTTAGATTCTGCGCTCCGATCTGCCGCGTTCCAAACGCAGAAACGAGAACCACCTGTGGATTCACGAGAACGATCGCGTGTAAGGGAGGCCCCAATTCAGCTCGCATTCGTGTGAGGGCTGTAGCAATCATGAAGTAGAGCCCAAAAAATGTCGGCACGAGCCACAGAGACATCCCTAAGCTGTTGCAATAGAACATCAGGGCGATCATTCCACCGATAAGGCAGAGTACCGCTGTCCGGTAGCGCATTGGCTCATTGGAATCATCAAGCGTCGATTTTAGGTTGACGACTTTCTTAAATACTTCCCAAAAATAGCGTCGCCCCATGTAGAGCGTCATCACACATAGCCCGATCATGGCACCGGTGGCTTGTTCTCCAAAGAAGGGATAACGTGGGAAGGTATTCCACCCCATCATTGCACCGACCAATCGTTCCATTTTGCGAAATAGGAAGAAGAACCAAGTCGAAAAGGTGAGATCTAAGGGTATCAGGAAAGAGAGTCCAATAAGAAATGGGTAGAACCGCATGGGTAACGCACCAATGGCATTCCACGGCTCTTCTGTGAAAAGGACGCCCAGATTGTAGGTGGGTTCCTTAATCGGGAAATGGGGAATTTTCGGATATAGAAAACTCACACCGTTAACGAGACTGATTACGCCCGCGACACCGAAACCTATCCACATAAGCCGGTTGCGGAAGAAACCGTGCGTTGGATTGGTCATCTCCATGGGGATTTGGATAATCGGGTATGCCAGCCTCTCATGTTCGACCCACTGTTTGCGAAGGATAACGTTGAGACAGATGAGCATAAAAAAGAGGACAGAAATCAGGAATGACCATGCGATAGCAGGTCGAATCCAGAATCGGTAGAAACCTGTAGCCCAGAAGGCGGATTCGCCTTTGTAGAAATACTCGACAGCGTCGGGGTCTCGGACGAGCAGCACATCCGGAAGGAATCTGTGAAAGAGATTTGCCCAGTCGTTTGCGGGTGTGGCGTAAAAATAGGCGTGGGGTATAACCCCCATCATGCAGACCATGTTATCGTGGGCGGTGACTGCCGTCGTTGCGGAGACGGTGGTGTAGATCATTAGCAGTTCCGCTTGCGAAAGGGGTTCCTTCGCCATGAACCTTCCACCGATTTTATTGAGCAAAATCAGAAAAAACAGGAAAAAAATCGAAAGCTGCGGGAGGGACATGGATGTCCAGTGGAGGGAGTGCCATATCATTTCCTCAAGTGACACAAGGTAGAGGCACAGGGGCATAAGCAGCAATCCAAATACAATTGCTTTGATTGAGAGGCGGGAGGTTTCGACCTGTTTCATTATATTTGGTTCATCGGTTCATTGTTATGTACCTATCATGCTGCTGGGGTTGTATCATAAACTCGGCTTCTAAGTTTTCTTGTTATAGGACATCGACCGGTGAAATGTGGGCAACGCGGAGACCAGAAAACAGGAAAGTGACTAGGCGTCAGAACCAGGTCGTATACAGAGGTGTTCCTAGAATAATACTCAGCAATCCCCAATAGGTTCCGACGATAAAGTCACCGACGACCAATCCCATGAAGAAGGGCAAAATCTTCCGATAGGTTTTCACACCGCCGTGTCGGAGTACCAGCAGTTTTATCAACCAACAGACGAAGAGCGCAAACCAGTAGACGTCGATTGTGCCCGAACTGACACCCAGAATATATCCACCCGGATGGAATGGGAACCATAGAAAACGCATGCGCATCCATGACATCCACATGGAAAAGATTAATGATCCACCAATGACACTGCCTGCGACCGGGTCCGGTGGACGTGGGTATTGCAACCACCCGCCGAGGCTATTGTATGCCTGCCAGCCTGCGCCCAACAGCTCTCCAGCGGTTGAGGCACCGTATTGGTAGAGGACGACGGGGAAGATCCAGAATGAAACCAGCAGACCAACAATCAAGGAGAGCATCATTGCCCAGAAAAGACGGCTGGTGCTCGCATGAGTGCGTTCTGCCGACTTGAAAGCCTCCAACTGATGCGGCATCGGGTGGCTGCGGTTGTATCGATTGAACCAGAAAAGCAGGGAAAACATGGTTAGGTTAGCTGTACCAAGTCTTCGCGTCCCAAGGGCTGCGACAAGGATAACTTGTGGGTTCACCAATCTTATTGGGTGTAAGGGAGGCCCCAACTCTGCTCGCATTCGCGTGAGTGCGGTAGCTATCATAAAATAGAGCGCGAAAAAGAGGGGGACAAGCCATTGGGACATGCCCAGATGGCTACAAAATATCATCAGTGCTATCATGCCGCCGATTAAAGAGAACACCGCGGTTCGATAGCGCATGGGTTCATTTGAGTCGTCAAGCGTGGATTGGAGCCCGACTACTTTTCTGAAAACTTCGACGAAGTGGCGGCGGCCGAGGTAGAGTGCCGTGAGGCAAAGCCCGATCATAGCACCCGTTGCTTGTTCACCAAAGAATGGATATTGTGGGATGGTGCTCCAGCCAACCATCGCTCCGACCAATCGCTCCAATTTGCGGAATAGGAAGAAGAACCAAGTTGAGAAGGTGAGATCTAAGGGGATTAGGAACGATAGACCAATAAGAAATGGATAAAATCGCAGGGGCAATGTGCCGATGGCGTTCCACGGCTCTTCGTTGAAATAGACACCTAGATCGTAGTTTGGTTCTTTGATTGGTATACGAGGAACGCTCGGATAGAGAAAATTGAGACCGTTGAGAAGGCTTATCACGCCGGCAACAGTGAATCCGATCCACATCATCCGGTTGCGGAAGAAACCGGTACGTAAGTCAGTCATCTCCAGCGGGATCTGGATAATTGGGTAGGCGAGCCGTTCATTTTCAATCCACTGTTTCCGGAGGATGACATTAATACAGAGCAGCATGAAAAACAGAACAGCAAGCAGAAACGACCAACCGATGGCGGGTTTAATCCAGAATTGATAGTAGCCGCTCGCAAAGAAAGAGGATTCGCCTCTGTAAAAATAATTCACCGCATTGGGGTCACGGATAACGAGCAGGTCGGGGAGGTGTTTGTGGAAAAGTGCTGCCCATTCGTTTTCTGGGGTGGCGTAGAAAAAGGCGTGCGTAAGGACCCCCATCATGCAGACCATGTTGTCGTGTGCGGTGTATGCTGTGGTTGCAGAGAGAGTTGAATAAATCATCAACAATTCTGCTTGTGAAAACGGGTCTCTTGACAACAACCGTCCGGCGCCTTTGTTGAGGAGGATTAAGAAAAAGAGAAAAAAGATCGAGAGTTGCGGCAGGGACATTGATGTCCAGTGGAGGGAATGCCAAATCATCTCCTCAAGCGCCACCAGATATGCGCATAGCGGCATCAGCATCAATCCAAACAGAATTGACTTTATGGAAATACGAGAGGCGGCTGGCTGTTTAGCCTCGCCTTTTTCGTTCAGGTTCATCACTTCCTTTTCACGGTTTCGGTCTGTCGCACGGTAAAACAGATTGACGTACTCCCAAGCATAAATACTTGGGATTCTTACACGCTGTGCTAGCCGTGTTTAGATAGATGTGGGTGAAACC
>JAGWBT010000161.1:0-951 GCA_021295755.1 Candidatus Poribacteria bacterium | reverse complement strand
CCTATCACTATCGTATCTGCCTTCGCCTTGATGCAGTCAGATATAAATCGACTTGTGATTTTATGCTCGGCATCCTTGAGTTGAGCGTTCAACTTCGCCAGTATCTTGGTTTTGATTCGTTTCAGACGATACCAACGGTTACTTCGTTGCTTACACCTATCCATCTTGGATTGGAAATGTGCTTTGACTTTGTTGAGGTATTGCCTTATGGCACGAACTTCACGACCGTTGTAGATGATTGTCTGTTCGCCGTCGTGAGAAACTATTGAGTGAATCTCCCCCATGTCTATCGCAACAGATTTGCCTGTATCAAGTTGGGGTGGGGGGTGGACCTTGTATACCAGTGAAAAGTAGTAACTGCCTCGTTGGAAGTACATCTCAACGTAGGCGGGTCTTACATCAGACTTGAGGGTGATAGGCGCATTACCTTTACCATTGGATAACCTAACGACACCATCTTTGTGTCGGATACCATTTTGTATCCAACACACCTTGTAGAAATGAGGCGTCCGTTTCGGAGGTTTGGCATCAGGATTTGACTTGGACACACGAAAGTAGCTCTTCAGGGAATCAAAGTAAGATTGGATTATCGCTTGAATGGTTTGGGAATGCAAGTTATAGCCACGCAAGCGCATATACTTCTGAACAGAACCTTGCGATAGCCAAAAGCCTTTCTTTCGCTTGACCTTCCGAATGAGAGAAACGACTTTGGAATAGACTCGACCTGACTCATGAGCAAGCGCATCCAACTCAGCAGTCCTATCGTATTTCACTTTTTTGGTTGTATACATTTGGGGTTGCCCTTTTGTCCTATGCCCGTCTGAAAGGGTGTGGGAAGCACCACCGTGCAGTGGTGTCAGACCTTCCCACAAGGACATAAGAATTATACCATTTTTTGCGCTATTATTCAACGCAAAAACTTGCTAAAGCAATCTGTATCCCAAACATAAA
>JAGWBT010000160.1:6075-12529 GCA_021295755.1 Candidatus Poribacteria bacterium | reverse complement strand
AACTGCTTTACCCGTTCTTTCTAATCTCAGTTTAAAATTGCGATATCGCTTTTCATTGGATCAGTTCCGTCAACGCCCCACCTGCCATAATTTTGAGGCAAGTACTCTATCATTTTTTGGCGATATGTAGAAACACTGACGCGCGTTTAGTTCGGCCTTAGGCGATTTATCTCGCGATAATCTATCCTCGAGTAATATCAACTCCACGCACGGATTTGGTTAGCTAGCCTGATATACTCAATATGAGGTCTATCGTATGTGGCAGGAGGTAAGTGGATGATTGGACGCAAGCTATTTTTAAAATCTTCCAAACCACCATCTAAACCATTATCCTTTAGCTGGGATACTTTCGTCTCGCTTAACTTGATGCTATAGTCTTCTAATACCGTAATTATTGAACTATCATAAGCTTTATGGTGAAGGGCGCATAGTGCCAAACCGTTAGCAGTTTCTTCAGTACCATTTTCGTAGACAGGTACGATATGGGCAGCTTCAACCAAGCTTAGTTGCATGCCACAGATAGCGCATCTTGAATTATAAGCTGTCAGGACTCGTTTTCTGAAGCTAACATCCCGCAATTTCTTTCTGAGCGTGACAACAGCCGTTTTTCGTTCTCTATTTGTAATTGGAATGTCCTGTTCATTAATTTCAGGATTTGCAGAAACTGTGTTTAAAGTTTCTAAGTCTGCTGATGATTGACCAAAATCATGTAATGATTCGAGATTTTGCAAATAATGAATAAAAAAATCGGGTCGGAATGCCATGGCAGTTTCTTGATTGCCCTTATCTGCAGCTGCAAATCCGTTAATATAGGCATTTTCTAAGGCTTCCTTTTTTACCTGTATTGATGATGACCACCCTGGTAATCCATAGTGCTTGCGAAGATCGAAACCAGCGAAAACACCAACGTCCTCCCACCAACCTAAAATTAACGTTGTCCAACCTGCTTCTTCCTCAAAATCTTCTCTGACTTTGACCTGTATTCTATATTCATTCCCTGGTCTTGCTGAACCACCCCCGTGTGTCAAGTTCCAAATATAGGTCTTGATTCGATAGTTCGTGTCATCCCGAAATACATTAAGTCTAAATGGATGTTTTGCCGAGATATATAAAACATTCCAGTTACATTCATGGACTGCATCCACAATGCGGTTTAGGAGTACCTTTTTGCTAAGAATCGCCATAGTTATCACTTCCCGAGAATAATTTCAGTTGAGATTCTGCATCCTTATCATCATCTGCAATCTCATGATGGTATGAATCGAGTCCAAATCTAAAATGGCTTGCCTGTATATAACTTTCCTCGATTTCAAATGCTAACCACTGACGTCCTAGATATTCAGACACATATCCCGTTGTATTCGATCCGGCAAAAGGATCCACAACAAGGTTCCCCGTGTCCGTTAAAAATTTAATAAAGAACTCGGGAAATTTACGTGGAAATCGTGCAGGATGGGGGTTGATACCGTTTTTCTTACATTCTCGCATGTAGTTGCTGTTTGAATCATTGTTGCCCAACTCTAGCAAATTTGGGGGGATCGAGCCGTTATTATTTTGACTAAATTTATGGGTTATGTCATGCCCACTTGGTCTCTTTTTAGCACGATAACCTTTTTTCAGTAGCTTTTTCATGGCTTCCGTGTATGGACGAAGGACATTTCGGTTGTTCGCTTTGGGATATTCGGTCCTAGATAACCACCAAACTACATTCACCGAATCCTTTACACGGATTCGCCTGACATTGACCCATTCGGCGGGAGCAGGTAGTCTAGCCGGATTATAATGAAAAAATTCCTGAGCTAAGTAAAATCCGACTTTCCGGACTAAAGCAATTAATAGTTCATATTGGTAAATGCTTCTGACCGGATGACCTGGGAGATATGTACCACCAAGGTCGAGAACAAAAGAACCATCTTCGGCGAGGATCCTGCGGATCTCGGAGGCAAATGGAAGGAACCAATCAACATATTCGCCCGCGTCCTTGTTGCCATATTCTTTCTTGCTAGTCAAGGCAAATGGCGGGGAAGTTAAAACTAGGTTTACACTTTCATTCGGTAAGCATTTCATCAATTCAAGACTATCACCTAGGTATGCTCTACCCAATTCGGTTACATATACCGGGTTATCAGGCAGACCACATTCGGTATAGTTTATCATCTTCATTCCTCCAGCTAGGATTCAGTTATTACGACAATTTCGTGCTTGTGATTTTTTTAATAGGGTCACTGGTGTATCCGAACAATAGCACCCACGCCAACAGTTTTAAGTTCGATTTTTTTCGGCCATACTTTTCTCTTCAACTCTTAATACAGGTTGGATGTAGAATATCATAACCCAGATGGGTTTGCAATAAAAATTCACATTGAGGTATGAACTATCACTTCATCTGTAATATTGTGACCTCGCTCAACTACAGTTGACAAGTAGCGCATGAAATGTAAGTGAATGCTGAGATAGTGTGTCCCAGCGCATATTCGCAAAAGTATATCATAGCAGACGTTTTCTGAATTTTTCTTGACACTTCAAGAGCGGATTTGCTATTATTCCTACACATCTTCCATCATAACATTTGGAGCGGGTAAATGAGGGTAGGCTCCTGATTCCATCGGTGGCCTGTCGCACGACGTTCAGGGATTTGTATCAATGCAAGGGAGGCATCACGTCGATGAAATCCAATTACTTCTTCTTAATAGTTCTCGTGCTGGCTCCCGTTTTGGTGTGGAACGCAACCAGTTGCGCTGGTACATGGCGCGACGATTTTGAAGACAGAATTACTAGGGAATGGAAAATTTACAATTTAGACCGTCAGGTTGAAAATTGGTGGGTTAACAAGGGCGAGGCAGTCGGACGAATATTTAAGCGCGGGTTCATCAGTTTGTGGTTGACGGGACAATTGGACTGGGAGAACTATTCTGTTTCATGTCGAGCAAAACTGGTCAAAGAGCGCAACGATCCGGCGCGTGTGGGGTTATCGTTATACGACAGGGGTGACGAGCACAGTCGCTATCTGTTCTTTATTGACTTCTTTCATAGTACTGTGTTGATTACTAAGGCGAAACCAGATCAATGGTTTACGCGGCAGTTTCCTTTTACCTCGGATATTGATACGTGGTATAAAATCCGGGCAACCGTTAAAGACAATCTACTTGAGTTTCAGGTCAATGATCAGGTCTTTACGGCGGAAGACCCATTCCCTCTGAAGCCCGGTCAAGCAGGGCTTGTGGTTGGTAACGCGGAGGCACGTTTTGATGACGTTGCCATTACCGGTGCCAACATCAAAAATGGTGGGCCAGGCCGTCAGCAACTCCCCGTGGACACGCAGGGATCACTTACGACAGCGTGGGGGCGAATCAAACAGGATAGGTGAGCGTAAACGCTACCTTTCAAATTGTACTTGCGCGCACCGAGTGCTTGTGCTACAATGAGACAGACTTTTTAATGAAGGAGGCTATTGTTTGAGAAACATTGATAATCAACCGTCTGGTTTTACATCTACACAACTCCTCATCGTTGTGGTTATTATCGGGATTGTGGTTGCCGTTGTTCTAGCGTCGGGCTTGCTGGGGCAGGCAGGAAAAGCAGATCAAGCGCAAGCAGCAGAAGAGATTGAGACTATCGGCATTGCATTGGACACCTACGCGAAAGATAATGGGGATTATCCCTCGAGCGAACAAGGGCTGGCAGCGCTGTGGGAGAAACCTGAGCAGCCGCCAGTTCCCGTCAATTGGTTGGGCCCATATTTGAAGGTCCCAATCACGAAAGATCCGTGGGGAAACGGTTATATCTATATCCGTCCCGGTGTCCATGACCGCTACGGTTACGATCTTGTCTCTTTCGGTAGCGATGGACGCGAGGGTGGCACCGGTGATGCGGAGGATGTGGTTAGTTGGATTCGCCCGGATGAATAAAGGGTGGGTTTGGAAGTTTGAGGTGCGTTGCTAATTCACCGCTAACGGGCGGTGGAGATTGCGGCTCTCAGATCTAAAGCACCAGTATACAGCGACCGACCGACAATTGCGCCGTGAACCTCTATTTCTTTGAGCGATTGGACATCTTGAATTGATGTGATTCCACCGGAGGCGATGACATCTACCGAGACTGCGTCAGCAATGGCTTCCGTAGTATCCAAGTTGGGTCCTTGGAGCATACCATCGCTTTTGATATCGGTATAGATGATGGTTTGAACTCCGGAATCTGCCATCTCTCTAGCGAAGGTAAGAGCGGGCTTTTCAGACACATCGAGCCAGCCTTCTGTAGCGACCATCCCATCTTTTGCATCAATGCCGACAGCGATGTGGGATTCGTACTTTTTACATGCGGCTTCGACCAACGACGGATTTTTAAGGGCAGCCGTCCCCAGAATTGCTCTTGTCACACCGAGTGCTAGAACGTCATCTAACCTGTCCATTGTCCGTATGCCTCCTCCCAATTGAACGGGAACCTGAACCACTTCGACAATCTGCTTGACGACGTGGAGATTATCGGATACTGTACTAAACGCACCGTCAAGGTCTACAAGGTGAAGGTATTCGGCGCCGCTTTCTTGCCACTGTTGGGCCATTTCTACAGGTTGGTCCGAGAAAATTGTTTCCTCTCCTGCACGTCCCTGCACCAGATTTACACATTTTCCATTTCGGAGATCAATTGCTGGCAAAATTAACACGATTGTTAGAACTCCCTGTCTTGGAGTGAGGTAGTAACCGTTCAGTTAGTATTGATTGTTTGGATTTGAATGATTCGATCAAAGAAAGGAATCGCAGATGCGTCCAGTTATCGGTATCACTTGCAGCTTAACGGCAAGCCCTATCGGCGACTCCATATACGCCCTTGAACGTAACATAATCGCGTGCGACTATGCTCGTGCGATTGAATACGTTGGTGGCACCCCGCTCCTCGTGCCACACGTTGAAGATATGGAGTGCATCGACCGATACTTGGAGGTGCTCGACGGGCTCGTTCTCTCCGGCGGTGGTGACATTGATCCATTACTGTTTGGTCAGGAGCCGCATCAAAATATGGGCAGCGTTGACCGGGTGCGCGATGAGATGGAACTGCAGCTTACTCAAAAAGCATTAGACCAAGACCTGCCGATTCTCGCAATTTGCCGCGGGATTCAGATGCTGAATGTCGCGGCTGGCGGCACAATCTACCAAGATATTGCCGCCGAGATGCCGCAGCCAACTTTGCGCCACTCCCAAACGGGCGCAGGTTGGTATGCGTCCCATACAATCGACATTCTATCCGATAGCCGTCTGTTTCAGATTTTCGGCAGTCCAACTACCCGCGTCAATTCCTTCCACCACCAAGCGGTGCGAGATGTCCCCGACGGTTTTATCGTAACCGCCAAGGCGAAAGATAACGTCATCGAAGCGATTGAAAGTCCAACTCACCGATTCGCCCTTGGCGTGCAGTGCCACCCTGAAATGATGTGGGAACGCCATCCGGAAGCCCTGAATCTGTTTGCGGCGTTTTTGAAAGCGTGTCAATAACCCCACGAATTCTTCAGGTTTGTTCAGCTGCTACCCTACATATGCCTGCTAAGCCCATATCTTGCTTTCACGTCCTTCCACCCGATGATCATACAATAATTTTGTCTCCTCCGGAAACGTCTCAAAAACGTCCGCGGGGATAGGTGCTGTATTGACGCCGAAGAACTCCAGATTGAGCCACCACGGTGCATAGCGCACGACGACTGCGGTTCGTGGCTTTTCGCTGGGACTGGCTGCGTTTGAGTGCCAGATACGACTATCCATTATCAGTACGCTGCCGGCGTCGCCGGTTGCTTGCAATTCACCCGGAATTGGTGCGAACTCATCGATCCCATCATTTTCGCCCCTCGGATTTTT
Source organism: Candidatus Poribacteria bacterium (assembly GCA_021295755.1). Taxonomy (NCBI): domain Bacteria; phylum Candidatus Poribacteria; species Candidatus Poribacteria bacterium. The sequence goes on along the minus strand of JAGWBT010000160.1, from coordinate 6,683 downwards.
TTGGCTTACGTGCGTACCGGGCACTACCCATGTACCACCGTTGCTGGTAGAGAAAGGGGTAAGCATCCACAGCGTTGTGATACCGAGCACCGTTTTGGGAAAAGGTTGGCTTACGTGCCACGGTTGTTTGAGGTCGTGGGGGAAGTCTGAGTGATAAGCACGATTCAACTCGTAGTGTGGAGGCCGAATCTTGTACTCGGTTTGGGAGATTCGCACTTGTGGTCCTAACATTGCTTTAACGACATTCAAAAAACGTTTGTCAGACAGGTGGGGTGCTAGGGACGGAAAAAAGGCGATGACGTTTTTTGACCATCGATCATGTTCTTCGCTGAATTTTTTATACGATGGCTCAGATGTTTCTACCTCTTCGCGTACGGCATCCACCTCATCTGCGGGGATGACACCGTCCATCACGCACCATCCCTCTTGCTCTAGTTGTGTGACATACTCATCGGTTACCCGATCTAATGTACTCATATACACTCTCCTTCTTGAAAGTTAGTCTTGAAAACGCTAACAATATGTCAAGCGAGGTTCCTCACGGCGCTTCTTTAAGCCGCTTCCTGCGCGAAGAGCCCCTCAACCTTGAGATAGCCGTCTTGTTTATA
>JAGWBT010000160.1:0-5988 GCA_021295755.1 Candidatus Poribacteria bacterium | reverse complement strand
TATATGCTTCGACTTGATTTTCGGTCAGCATTTTTCCCTCGCTTGTGAAACAGTGGCTATGCTGCGAGTGCTTCCATCTGCTGGGTATACTTGCCGTAACGCGCAGCGCTATTGCACTTCGCTCTATGGTAAAAAACTTTCTGCGCTCTGGAAGGATTGGCAGGGTTTTCACCCCATGCTTCGAGCGTTGGTCCCTGCAACGCCCGCCCGTAGGAAAAGCTAAGTTCCCAGGGACAGTTGCCGATGGCATTCATGGCGTTAAGATGGTCTGTTGCTAGTTTAGCACTTTGACCGCCGGAAAGGAAGACTATTCCGGGCACCGATGCGGGCACGGCTCGTCGGAAACAGCGCACGGTTGCTTCGGCAACCTCTTGGACGTCTGCTTGCACCGGGCAGTCGGTTCCCGAAAGCACCATGTTCGGCTTAAGCAATGTGCCCTCAAGAACAACACGGTGGGCATGGAGTTCAAAATAGACGCGTTTCAGGGTTGCTTCCGTTATCTCCTCACAACGTTCGATGGTATGAGCTCCCTCCATAAGGATCTCTGGTTCAACGATGGGCACAAGTCCGACCTCTTGGCATATAGCTGCATACCGCGCAAGCGCGTGTGCATTGGCATCGATGCCAAATTGCGTCGGGAGACCATCGTCAACGTTGATGGGGGCCCGCCACTTGCCGAATCTCGCCCCTAGCTCCCGGTATTCGGTAAGGCGTTCACGCAGTCCGTCGAGCCCCTCCGTCACTGTTTCGCCGGGGAAGGCAGCGAGATCTTTGGGACCGGTGTCGGCTTTGATACCGGGTATGATTCCCTTGTTCGCGAGCAGTTCTGGAAAAGATGTGCCGTTCTGAGCCGCCTGACGGAGAGTCTCTTCAAACAAGATGACTCCACTGATAAATTCTTCCGCGCCTGGTGTAGTGAACAACATCTCACGGTAGGCACGACGGTTTTCCTCAGTGCACTCGACATTGATACTATCGAAGCGTCTCTTGATGGTAGCATCTCCCTCGTCCGCGGCGAGAATGCCTTTGCCTGCTGGCACGAGGGCTTGGGCGGTAGATTCGAGTTCGTGTGTTTTCATAGATTGTAGACCTCTTTCAATGATGTGAAGTACGCAGATAGATTATGGTTAATATTCTCGGTCAATAAGAAAATGAACCAGTTGTAGAAAGATATGCTTGGCTTGGGTTTCTGGTAAATAGGAAAATGTCTGGTTAAACTGAGTATATGCCTGCTGTGCCAGCGTTTTAGCACGTCGCTGGGCGTATTGGACTGATTTATATCGCTCCATTAGTGCTAACACCTCTTGAATTTCGTCCTGATGTTTGTCCTCACGTCGCTGTCCCATAATTTCGGTGACACGGTTTGCTTCCGTCTGTGAGCAGGTGTTCAGGAGATGGATGAGGATAAGGGTGCGTTTTCCTTCGCTGATGTCTCCCCCAATCTCCTTACCATATAGTTTCTCTTCACCGATGAGGTTGAGGACATCATCCTGAATCTGGAAGGCAACCCCAAGATTTTTACCCATCTCGAAGAATAGATCCATCTGGTTTTTGGACGCTCCCGCAATGAGCGCCCCGACGCGACAGGGAGTGATGCAGGTGTACGAAGCTGTCTTTCTGATACACATCAGCCAGTAGTCGGCTTCCGCTATATCCCAGCGGTTATTCTCAACCCAACTCAACTCAATGTGTTGTCCTTCGACAATGCTGTTGCTGAGTTGTGCAAATTCCGACACAATCTCAAACGCGAGTTCATATCCGAGCAGATCCGCGTTTCGGTTCAGCATCTCCCACATTTTACAGTGGAGCCCGTCACCCACGTTAATGGCAATCGGAATCCCATGTTTCTGGTGGAGGCACGGCTCGCCGCGACGCAGATCAGACCCGTCTTCAATATCATCGTGGATCAATGCCCAGTTTTGCAATAGTTCAAGTGCCGCAGCGGTATTCATCGCCTTTTGTGGGTTTCCGCCGAACGCCTCACAGATGAGCAGACAGATTGCTGGACGCAAACCTTTGCCCGCTCGAAGTGGATAATCCAGCATCATTTGGTAGAACTGATGCACTTCAGGGTGCTCGTGCGCGCTAGGCAGAAAATCAAAGATATGTGCATCAATTTGTTTTTTTGTTTCTTTAAGAAATTCGAAAGGCTGGACTTTTGACATAATGAATTATTGCCTTCTCACAAGGGGTTTGATATAATGTTGCATAGAGGGGAAATCTTGTGCGAAAAATTGCCTTGATGTCGCTCTCTAAGATTATAACCTATATTTCCTTAGATTTTCAATATCTGAGTCCTACTCTTTTGAGAAATAATCGTGACAGTTTTCGGTAAGAATGGTATACTAACGCAAATTGCTATCCATCGTAACTCAAGTTCTCCCCTGCCTTATAATACTACACACCTACAGTTTCAGGAGATACAAAATGCCGAATGTAGCGCCCGAACGGTTGCGTAAAATTGCGGCGGACATTTTTGAAGCAGCAAATGTCCCCGCCGAAGAAGCACAGATTATTAGCGAAATCCTTGTAGATGCCAATCTTGCAGGACACGATTCACACGGAGTGATTCGCATTCCACAGTATATGGGTTTCATAGAAGCCGGGCAGATTGACCCTCACGCCACGATGGAGATCGAGCGTGAATCTCCGTCACATGCCCTGATTAACGGCAACTGGGGGTTTGGTCACGTCATCGCGCAACGATCGATGTCGTTAGCGATCCGCAAAGCGCAATCGAGTACGGTCAGTGCGGTTAGCATCTATAACTGCAATCATATCGGCAGGATCGGCAGCTATGCCATGATGGCAGCGAAAGCGGGATTAATCGGAATAGTGATGGTGAACGCGGGAGGTGCCGCGCTTTACGTCGCACCGTTTGGCGGCAGCGACGGACGACTTGCGACCAACCCCATTGCGATTGCTTCCCCAACACGGGGCGATGAGCCTATTGTGCTGGACATCACGAGCAGTGTGGTGGCGCAAGGGAAGATTCGTGTTGCGTTGAATCGTGGCGATAGTGTTCCGCTCGGTTGGTTGATTAACGGTAAAGGCGAACCGACCACAGATCCACGCGACCTCAATGGGCCACCACCCGGTGCATTACTACCACTTGGAGGAATTGCGGGACATAAAGGATTCGCGCTTGGCTTGATGATTGATGTGCTGGGAGGGGCGCTATCGGGTGCTGGTTGTAGCGGTTCCGGCACAACAAAAGTCCAAAACGGAGTGCTGATGATGGCGATTAACATTGCACAATTTACTCCGATGGAGGATTTCTATGGACGTGTTGATGCGCTTGTCGAGCATGTGAAAGCGTCGCCGCCTGCTCCCGGTTTCGATGAGATCCTCGTCCCCGGCGAGATTGAGTCGCGTCAAACGAAACGGCGTTCAAGCGAGGGGATTCCCGTTGATGATGAAACATGGCGACAAATCCAAGAGACAGCGGCGGCGGTCGGGGTTTCGGAGCTTTAGATGGCATCTGGAAAGTTGAGTAGAGGGTATTATGGCGAGAAAATCGAAACTTTCCCCTTTGATGGAACAGTACAGGCAATCAAAAAAACAGTATCCGGATTCGATTCTGCTTTGTCGTGTCGGAGACTTCTACGAAGCATTCTACGACGATGCTGAACTGATTGCTCGTGTTCTGGAAATTGCGTTGACATCAAGAGATAAGGATAGCGTGGGAGGCGCGATCCCGATGGCGGGTGTCCCGCATCACGCGCTGGATTCATATCTTTACAAGTTGGTAAATTCGGGCTATAAAGTCGCAATTTTGGAGCAGGTCGAAGACGCCAAAAAAGCGAAGGAAGAGAATCGGCTGGTCAAACGGAATCTTGTCCGTATTGTGACCGCAGGGACTGTCACAGATCCAAAGGTCCTGGATGGGAAAACGAATAATTATCTGATCAGCATTTATCTCCTAAAAGATAGTTACGGCTTGGCAGCTGTAGATCTTTCGACCGGAGAATTTACGGTAACGGAGCTAGAAAACTTAGCAAAACTCTGGTCAGAAATTCATCGGCTCGCCCCGAAAGAATGCCTGCTTTCCGAGGATTTCGATGACCCGGAAATAGTCGCGCAGATTGAAGCGGACCTGAAAGCGGTTGTAAACTATCTCCCGGATTGGCGTTTCTCATTTGACACGGGGCGGTCTGAACTTCTCCAGCATTTTAACACACTTTCCTTAGATGGCTTTGGGTGTGAACATCTGCCCGCTGCAATCTGTGCGGCGGGAGCGTTGGTCTACTACCTCTACGAGACCCAGAAACAGGAGGTAAAACATATTGTTTCCCTCCACACCTACACCATTTCAGACTTTATGCTTCTAGAAGCGGATACGCAGCGGAATTTGGAGTTGACAACCTCGATCCGCGATGGTTCATCGAAGGGAACACTTCTGGAAGTGATGGACGAAACTGTGACACCGATGGGAGCGCGAAAACTTCGTCAGTGCATCTTGCAACCGCTGCTGCAACCAGCAGAGATCAACGCACGTTTGGACGCTGTTGATGAGTTAAAAAACCGGATTGGATTGCAGGAGGAGTTACGGGAGCGGTTGAGTAAGGTGTACGACATGGAGCGACTGATTTCTCGCATCAGTTTGGGTTCGGCGAATGCCCGAGATCTCATCGCGCTGAAAGACTCCCTGCGCTTGCTTCCGGATATCAAGGCACAACTCAACGACTGCGAAACTTCGCTATTACAGACTTTGAATGAAAACCTTGACCCACTGACAGAATTAGCGGATTTAATCGAAGCATCCATCCACCCCGACCCACCGGCGACGATTCGTGAAGGTAGATTAATCAACGATGGTCACAACGAACAGTTAGATGAGTTGCGTGAAATCACCAGCGAGGGAAAAAACTGGATCGCGGAACTTCAGCAGAAAGAGCGTGATCGGGTAAACATTCCTTCGCTAAAGATCGGATTCAATCAGGTCTTCGGATATTACATTGAGGTTACCAAGCCGAACCTGCATCTTGTCCCAGAATATTATATCCGTAAACAGACATTGACCAATGCCGAGCGGTTTATTACGCCGGAACTCAAGGAGCGAGAATCACAGATTCTGAACGCACAGGATCAGATTCAGACGCTTGAATATGATCTCTTCTGCGAGGTGCGTGCCCAAGTTGCGGCTGAAACTGAAGGGATACAGAAAACCGCTGCCGTAGTTGCCATGATTGATGTCGTTGCCGGGCTTGCCTACATCGCGTCCAAATACGATTACGCTAAGCCGATTATTGATGAGAGTGATGAGCTCATCCTCAAGAACGGGCGGCACCCCGTCGTAGAACGCCTTTTTACGAGGGAAGGGTTTGTTCCTAATGACACAGGGTTGAACTGCCGGGACCAGCAGATGCACATTATCACCGGTCCGAATATGAGCGGCAAAAGTACATTTCTCCGTCAGACGGCACTCATCACCTTGATGGCGCAGATGGGCAGCTTTGTTCCTGCGTCCGCAGCGAAGGTCGGCATTGTAGACCGGATTTTCACCCGCGTCGGTGCCTCTGATAACCTTGTGATGGGACAGAGCACCTTCCTCGTGGAGATGAACGAAACGGCAAATATCCTGAACAACGCAACGCGCAAGAGCCTGATTATCCTTGACGAGATCGGGCGCGGCACTAGTACATTTGATGGACTGAGCATTGCGTGGGCGGTCGCGGAGTACATTTTGGACGAGAAGCGAATCGGTGCGAAAACGCTGTTTGCGACCCACTATCATGAATTGATCGAACTCGCCGGCAGATATAAGAACGTAAAGAATTACAATGTCGCTGTCCATGAAGATGGCGAAACGGTGACTTTTCTGCGAAAGGTTGTGGAAGGTGGCACGGATCAGAGCTACGGTATCCACGTTGCACGCCTCGCCGGATTGCCGCAGGCAGTCATTGAGCGAGCGAACCAAATCCTAGAGATCCTCGAACAGCACAATCTGAGTATCGAAGGTGAGGAATCAGATCAGTCTTCACCAAA
>JAGWBT010000159.1 GCA_021295755.1 Candidatus Poribacteria bacterium | reverse complement strand
CATCGCGGATGAGCGGCGCAATCTTCACCAACCCTCGATCGACAAGGCGAGACAGATTTTCCAAATCATCGCGATCAAAATGGCTGTTCTGTTTCAACTGAATCTCGCGTCCCTGACCGAGGTTAAAGGTATAGGTCACTTTGCCACGTCCAGCGATGAATATCACTCTGCCACGCTGCCGCACCGCATTGATGAATTGGTCTTCCATTCCCGGCACACCAGCAAAATCTATCACTGCGTCGAAGCTCCCATCAGCGACCCCTTTTTCCCAGCCATCCCCCGAAACATCCAGAACGGTTTCCGCTGCACCGATCTCCCTTGCAAGCTCCAGACGATTGGGGTTGATATCGCAAAGCGTAGCACGGGCACCCATAACAGCTGCGATCTGTGCAGCAACCTGACCGATGATGCCAGCCCCCACAATCAACACCCGTTCTCCCATCTCCAACTCGGTATTGCGGCAGGTACGCATGGCAACACTAGTCATCCCGAAAAGCGCAGCCTCCGTGCGATCGGTCGAGTCGGGTAACTTGATGAGTAGGTCATCCTCTGCCATCACGATGTACTCCGAATGAGCGGCACTCATATACAGCACATCCCCGACCTGCAGCTCCTTAACATCAGGACCTACCTCAATCACCCGCCCCACGTTTTGGTAACCCCCTCCACTGGTGGGCAGCTGTTCGTCCTTGGGCGCGTAGTTTCCGCCAATCAGTTGATTTCGTTCTGTGCCGTTTGTTATGCCAGAATAGATTGTCTCCGTCTTGACTTCATTGCCGGTTGGCGCCCCCGGTTCGGGACCATCATGGATGAGCACTTTCTGCCGTCTCTTATCAGGTAAGCCTTGGATGCTAAATGTGCGCATTAACTTTCTCTCCTAAGTCCTTCCCGCCAGCCACTGAATTCCCTGTGAGATCACCATGCGGAAATTTGGGTCAGAGAAGACCTGATCGTCGTGCCCCGACTGACAACAGAACACACGCGCGTTTTTGTACTGTCTAGCCCATGCTAGCGTTTTCATGCTATCGGGGTGATCGGTGGTCAATAGCAGTTCACTGTCCTCGCCCGGATCTGCCATGATATAAATCTCATCCACCATCTCCCACGGGTTCAATCCCTGTGTAGTTGGGTGCTGCGAATCCACGATGTCAACATGTACCGTTTCGTCAATCTGGACACCGAAACGCCGATCTTGAATGCCGCACAGATCCGACCACAGCTGCCACTCTGGGAACGCGAGGATGGCGTGGTGCAGCACCAAGATACCCGTCCCATCTTCGCCTAACCCTTCTATGGCTTCCCTGACTCTCCCCTCATCAGGCGTCACCCGATGAAAATTATAGAACACAAGCGCATCGTACTGATCTCGGACTTCGCCAGCATCCGCCGCAAAATTCTCCAGATCTTGCAGGTAAAAATCTATTTCGGGAATACTCCTGAACAACCCATGAAACCCCGGCACATCAAAGGCATGTTGCCCAGTGATCACCGCTGTCTTAATCTTACTCATAATCCCTCCAATTAAGAATAAAATAATCCGAATTGCTATCTAAAGCACCAAAGGTGCGTCGAGTGCATAAAATGCCTAAAGCGTGATAGTTTTTCTTACGCATTACGTATTATTTTTTAGTCCAACAGGTGGGCACTACGCTATCCTACACCGGCAACCGTGCCCCAACGTAAATAAGATCATGCCGATTGTAGTCAAAGGCAAAATGAACATACTCCTCCGCCTCATCTACAAAACCATCTGGATACTGAAGTTGTCCTGGAAAATCAATCAGAGTTCGCTTGTGTGACCATGTTTCCATGTCATCGTCGGAAGCCCACAACGCCAACGGGTTTCGGACGCCGGGCTTCGAATTCGGATTATGGATCAGGACGATTCGCCCACCGCTGAGACGGTGCAGCCGAAACTTTGTGCCGGGGTTCGGGATATCGGTCAGGACCGGTGCCGACCACGTGCGTCCCCAATCTGTAGATTCGCTGCGTTTCAAAGAGCCGGTGCGATCAGCACGAATGAGCATCACCAACCGACCATTGCGCAATTCGACGAGGTTGTTCTCCGCCCAACCAGCAGTCGGACCAGTTTCAGCGGACTTCTCCCATGTCTGCCCCTTATCGCCACTAATCAGCACACCGTTAACCGCACTCTTGAACGATCCATCCGCTAGCGGGGAAACAATGGGATCAGCCACCGTGTCGTAGCTTTGAAACGGCAGAAACCACTCACCCCAACTGCTGATATATAGGTTGCGTATGAAAGCTCTCCTTGGCAGCAGCGTGGAAGGAACTGGCTCGTCCCACGTTTCGCCACTATCCCCGCTGGTTAGGACAAAGACTTGCCAATCCTCGAATCGACCAAGATGACTCTCACCGAGGATGCGAATCTTTTCGCCGTGGACAATGACCTCAGAGAGAAGACACGCACGATCATCAAAACGGAGAACAGTTTCTGGGGCGCTCCAAGTCTCTCCCTGATCCGTCGATCGACACATCGCTATATGATTCTCTATCTCCGGCTCGTGTGTCCCGCCTGTCATGAAAATGATGCCCCAGTCGCCATTGGGAAGTTGACGCAACACCTGATCACAAACGCAGTGATTTGGCGGTGAACCTTTGTACACATGTGCACGATGATCCATGAAGTTTATCTCCCACAACTCAAAAACTAAATCACAAAAACATATGTCTGCCCATATAGTTCATCAGGACGGTACGACGTTGGGTATCGCTCTTCCACGGATAAGCGCCGTGTGTTTGTGCTCCCGCCATGAACATAAGCACATCCCCCGCTTTCATCGACACATGCTGGACTAACCCCATAGGCTCATCGCAGGATTGAACCCCCGGTGGCATAGGATATCTCGCCTTATGGCTACCCGGAAGGCAAACAAACCCGCCGTCCGCCTCCGTTACATCGCGCAGCTGCCACGCCACATTCACCGAGTCACAGTAAGTTCGCCCATTCTGGAAGAAGTAGCTATTTCCCGGCCTCGCAGGATCGCTGCCACTGTGCAGCGCGTGCCCAGCAGTTCCCTTCGCCGAGCATATTGCTGTGGCGTTACCACACCGGAACCCACTCCCTTCCATCCAGTTTAATCGATGTATCACCGCTGGATGCGCAATCATCTCTCGGAAAGGATCGCAATACGGCTTCGGTAGTTCAAACAGTCCTCCGAGATCAGGTCTGCCTGTCCCCGCAAGCGTCTTTGAGCCTTTGTCAGGGGCACCACCCACCACAATCTGATCTGCAAATTTGTCGATTGCTTCATTCGCTGCTTCAAGCCATGCCGCATCCATCACATTCCGAATCACAAGGTGCCCGCACAGATCCCAGAAGTAAAGCTCCTGTTCGTCAACTACCGATTCCGGATCGCGGGTATAGATTGACGGATGATACACTTCAGGCGACTCCCCAATCCAACAGGTCTTCCCGTCCGATTTCACCGCAGGTGGAGGGTAGGCACGATGGAAATTCTGTCCCTGCATCACCGCCCGTTGCACCGACGTCAACTCCGCCAGCCACTCAGGAGGCGATTCCTTCTCACCTGTAGGATCAGCATTAATTGATCTGCGCGCGGTTTTAGCGATATATCCGTATGCAAGTAGTCGCTGCGGACCTTGCCCCTTCCACGGTCTTACCCCGTGCAGCGTAGTCTCGGCACAGAGCAGCAGGTCTCCCGCTTTAAGGGACGGTTGGAGGGTCAGTCCCATATCGTCCGCACCAGTCAGTACATCCTCCGGTGTCTCGACATAGTTCTTATGGCTGGCTGGAATCAGCACGAACCCACCATCACCTTCGTTCACGTCTCCCAACGCCCAAACCGCAAGTACTCCCTGACAGAACCGGGCATCGTTCTGTTGATAATAACCACGAGCCATGTCCCGCGGCTCGTTACCGCCGATTAGCGGACTGCCCACGTCCTCCCCCGCCTCTCCGAGGAGACGTGGCTCCCGGTCAAGCTGGCACTCTTCCCCACAGATCTGGTTGAGATACCATTCCAACACGGGATGGTCACCCAGTTTTGCCAAAGACTCCGGTAGTGGGTTAGTTCCTTCCTGATCGAGATCCCGGTTACACGCCTCAATATCTTCTCGCGTCAGGACATCTCGAACAATCAGATAGCCAGCAACATCGAAGCAGTAGTTCTCTTCATTGCTCATCTGCTCTCGGTCCATCATGTTCCCCTCGGCACTTTGCCTTTTATCTTTTTACGTTTCACATATCAGCCAAAATTTCAACCAAACGCTTAGCAATCGCTTTTTCCTCGCCCGGCAGCAGCGTCATCGGATTGAACACCACGCTGTCCCCACCGCCACCGTTCACGATGGAAGGAGATCCCTCCCTCAACTCACTGTTCACCTCTACCGCTGTTTTCCCCAACGAAGCATCGAGCGTGATCTGTACCGATGGATGCTGCTTGGCATCAACCACCTCTGCCTGAACCCCATCAATTGATTCAGCGGCTTCGGCGATATGTTCCATCTGTGTACGCCACTCGGCATACTCCTCTTTCTCATCCTTCGCGAGGAAGATCTCAACGGCTGTGAGTAGCCCCATGACCTCCTCTTTGCCCACCTTCATGCCACGCCCAATCGCGCTGTGAGGGTTAGAGTTAAGCCGTGCAGCTTCCACAAACTCCTGTTTCCCAATGACCAATCCCGAATTTTGGGGCCCGCGCATCCCTTTTCCGCCGCTGAAATTCACCAACGACGCACCCAACCCAGCGATCTCTGTCAAGTTCGACCGGGGCGGCAGTTGTGCTGCAGCATCGACCACCACAGGCACACCGCGCGCCGTGGCTTCAGGAATAATTTTTGCAAGCTGCTCCTTCGGCTGAGCACCAAAGAAGAAGACAATCGCCGCGGTATTGGGACCAATCGCATCTATCATATCCGCTGCGGTAACCGCTTCGCGTGTGCCGACCTTGACTAACGTTCCACCGACCGCCTCAATTCCCTGATGGATGTAGAAATGCGAATCAACAAGGCTGATAATAAACTCGTTTTTTGCACCGCTTGTGTCAGGTAGCTTGTGAACACGATCCATATCTGTACCTGTCAAACACGCGGCAGCCGAGACCTGCACACCACTCGCAGCCCCACAAGAAACGAATGCAGCTTCGACCCCAATCATCTCTGCCAATTTGTCCCCGACCCGCTCATGGAGTTCATTGAGGTGGATGAACGAAGTTGCTGCCTCACGCATGGATTCGACCACTTCCGTCGGCATGATACTACCACCCAACGTCGTGATGGTCCCACTTGCGTTAATAAAAGGTTTGATGCCTATATCGTGATATGTTAGCATTGAATCCCTCCTAATAAATTTGTTGACTACAAATAAAAATTACGCACTTGAGTTTGTAGTAGCGCAATTCATTGCGCGTCCAGACGGGCGACACATCACCCAACTACAAATACAAATCCAACCAATTTTTCGCATGGTTGTTGAAATCGGCACACGATGAATGCCCCAAATCGGGGTAGATCATCAACGCTTTATGGCTTACGATCCGTTCAAACACAGGAACAATCGTGTGGTACGGGCAAACGTCGTCTCTCATTCCGATATTGACCAGCATAGGACGGGTAATCATCTCCACCAGATTGAGCGGATCAAAATAGGCAAGCGTTTCAAGAATGGCCTCTTTCTGGTCAGGGTGCTGGCTTAGATATTTGCCCAACTCCACATACGGGTTCGTTTTCACATCAATCGCAAGCGGATAGTTACACAAAAACGGCTCTTCGGCAACCCCAGCTTTAATTCGTCCATCTAAAGAACTCGTTGCAAGCGTCAATCCGCCGCCTTGACTCCGACTCCACATCCCAATCCGGTCCGCATCAACTTCGGGACGACTCGTCAGAAAATCGATACCCCGCACACAATCCATATACGCCCCACGATAGAAATACCTGTCCCGATCGGTAATATGATACGTGAGATACGTCCCCGATTCAATCTGCCACTCCGCCTTGCTCTCGCCCTGACTCCGTGGAAACAACGTGAGGACAGCGTATCCCTGAAGCACAATCTGCGTTGGGATCTGCTTGCTCCCGCTATAGCCGGGGACAGCCAGAATCGCCGAGCATTTGCCCCGCGGATTATCCTTCGGCACCGAGTACCAACCCCGGAGTTTGATTCCGCCAAAACTGGTCAACGTCACGTTATAGGTGTCGAACTCTCTGCCACTCAACTCAGGCGCGGGTGAGAGTTCAGGCTCCATCGGCACCTCATCGAGTGCTGCGCGTGTTCCTTCCCAAAACTCCCGAATGTCATCTGGTGAATACATACCCCGAATCCCTCCGTTGAAGGTGAAGCGTAAATTGAGAATAGACAATCTATTCCTACCCCTATTCCCTAATTTTTCATCAAAAAAGATGGAGCAGATCATTCGTAGGGAACACAGATCTGCGTTCTACTTATTCCTTTCGCCCTAGCGAATGGTTGCTTCTTACGCACTACGTTTTATGTATTATGCTTCAGATAACAATTTAGGTCAATTTATCAAAATCATATAACAATCTCTGTTGATTTCATTGTGGTATCCATGTTATAATTATGGTTGACTAGTTATCTGCCCATAATTTTTCCGAATTGATTGCTGATTTCCGCTACTCATTCCAAATGAAAAGGTCATCAATTTCAAAGGAGGGAGCGCGTTTTTAATGGCTTACTACATAACAGAAGAATGTGTCGGTTGCATGGCATGTCTGACAAATTGTCCCGTTGATGCCATCACCGGCGACCGCAAAATGCTTCATATTATCGACCCAGATATCTGCATCGACTGTAGTGCGTGCGGTATGGTCTGTCCGGTTGAAGCCATCCATGATCAGAATGGAGATGTCGCTAAATTTATTAAACGTCCCAAAGATCGCCCCATCGCCGTCATCTACGAGGAACTCTGCTCTGGCTGTGATTTCTGTGTCCACATCTGTCCGTGGGATTGCCTAGAGCTAAAAGATCCAGCGACCGGCGAACATGCCGAGAGTTTCTTCGGTATCTGCGAACTTGTGAAACCACGGGATTGTGTCGGATGCAAACTCTGTGAAGAGGTCTGTATCAAAGATGCAATTCGGGTTGAATCTCCAATCTTAGTTGAATGGCAAGAAGCAGCGGATTAATTATGATTAGAAGCATGACGGGTTACAGCCGGCATAAAGCAGAAACACCCTTTGGCCAGTTGATTATTGAGATCAAATCGTGGAACGCTCGATACTGTAAAGTAACAGTCCGCACCCCAGAGTTTCTCTCCAGATTCGATCATCAAATTCACAGCGCCATACGGAACCGGGTTTCGAGAGGGCAAGTCCAAGCCACAGTCGAGTGGACTGAGGACGCTTCAGTTTCAAACCAACTCCCCATTCTCGATTCTAAGCTGGCAGAGCAATACCATCAAGCACTTGTAAAATTACAAAATAAGCTGCAATTCGGGGATGAGATTTCACTTTCCTTGCTAGTGCAACTCCCCGGCGTCCTAACTGCGCAGAAAACCGATCTGGACGAAGAAGCCGTGTGGAAGGTGTTACAGTCTCACCTAGACACCGCTCTGGATGGATTGGAGACAACCAAGCAGGCAGAGGGAGCTGCTATGCTTGAAGAAATCAAAGGACTCCTCCACTCTATCCAACTCCTGACTCGGAAGATAAAAGCAGCTAGCGCAGATCTCGTGGAATCCACGCATACGAGACTCGAAGCGCGTTTGAACGAGCTCCTTGAGGGGCGCGTTAAAATTGACCCACACCGCCTCACGATGGAGGCAGGCATCATCGCCTCTCGTTCAGACATCACAGAGGAACTGGTACGACTCGATAGCCACTGCTCTCAGTTTGATGAATATCTGCAAGCAACCCAGCCCATCGGCAGACAACTCGATTTTCTACTGCAAGAGATGAATCGAGAGGTCAATACCATCTCTGCCAAAGCGTCTCGATCCTCCATCTCCTACGCCACCGTTGCCCTGAAAACAGAGATCGAAAAAATTCGAGAATTGGTTCAGAATGTGGAATAATCGACCCTCCCAGAAGGGATTATTCATTGTTATATCGGGCCCCTCTGGAACCGGCAAAACGAGTGTTATCAGAGAACTTTGTGAAGGCGATACAACGTTAGCGTTTTCGATCTCTGCGACAACCCGCCCTCCCCGCTCCGACGAAACTGATGGGGTTGACTACCACTTCTTAGATGAAACCAAATTTGAAGCTCTGATTCAGTGTGGTGGCTTTCTGGAATGGGTGAAATATGGCGGACACTACTACGGCACCTTAAAATCCACAATAGAATCAACGATCGAAAAAGGTCAGGATCTGGTTCTAGAAATCGATGTGCACGGTGCAATGAAGGTAAAAGACCTCGGCATCCGGTATACCAGTATATTTCTCCTCCCTCCCTCCCTCCAAAGTCTAGAGAAACGGCTTCGCAACCGCAAGACAGAATCCGATTCGGAACTTGAACAACGTTTGCTCACAGCGAAATCAGAGTTCGATTATGTTAAAGACTACAACTACTGTATCGTGAATCCCGACCATAATGTCAAAGAAGCTGTGACTCAAATTCGCAACATCATCTCCGCAGAACGCTGTCGAATCGACGACCAGCTTCTCGCCGCAATCTCTCAAGAGTTTTCCACTCCCCAATAGCAGAATGCACGGCTTAAGACGCAAACGTGCTATACCCTGCACAGTAGACTCCGGTACCAACGAGAAGGAAAATCAATATGAACGGAGATGACAGCACAAAAACCCCGAATACACCAAAAGTCGAAATCTCAGTCCGCAACTTCGGACCGATCGCAGAAGCAGATCTCGATTTGCGTCCATTGACGGTGTTCGTCGGACCGAGCAACACCGGCAAGACCTACCTTTCCGTCCTGATCTACGCGCTGCATCGCATCTTTGGAGAACCCTCAGGTTTTCCATTATCGCACACCTTACGGCTCTTAGGATATGGCCTGGATTACGACCCTCCAGTAGACAAAAAAGACCTTCTAGCGCAATTTAACAAGGCAAACTGGGACCAACCTTTCAGATTTTCGGATCTGCCCCATGGAGTGCGCAAACGGGCACAGACCAACCTTAATACCCCGTACTTTTTCGGGCCAGATCTAAAGACTGAACTCCTGCGCTGTTTTGACCTCGATTCACTTGTGGAACTAATACGGTCAATCAACGACCAAAACGATAAAATAACCATTTCACTGAAAGTCGGTGAGACAAACCAGAATCTCTGGTCATTGAGAATTGAAGCATCCGAATCAGAAATTATCCTAGATGATGGAAAGATTAACGAAAATACTATCATTTTTCCGGCGGATCAGTTGTCTTCGGCCTCGCTGGTCGACTCTGATGATACAATTGCACTCTTGTCTGAACATCGCAGATACGCAGAAAAACCATATTATCTACCAGCCGCTAGAAGCGGCATCATGCAGAGCCATCGAGTGATCGCAAGTTCGCTTGTAGCACGTTCTACCCGCACTGGCTTGGAAACATCAGAGATTCCGACACTTTCGGGAGTGGTAGCAGATTTCATGGAAAAGCTTATACTCTACGAAGAACGTACCAGATTAAGGGAACGCGTAAAACCAAATAATGGAATGAATTACATCGCCAAAGCATTGGAGGATAATGTTCTCAATGGACAGATAGTCATGAAGCCCTCATCAACCGGGTATCCAGAATTTCTCTACCGCCCACAAGGAACAGAACAGGATATGCGTCTGACCCGTTCTTCATCAATGGTGTCTGAACTTGCTCCCCTTGTGCTGTTCATTCGTGGTCTTATCCGCCCCGGCGACACGCTCTTCATTGAGGAGCCCGAAGCCCATCTACACCCCGCCGCCCAGACTGAAATAGCAGCGACCATCGCTCGCTTAGTCCGTGCTGGCGTTCGAGTGCTTGTAACCACCCATAGCGACTTCATGCTCCAAGAGA
>JAGWBT010000158.1:8235-12877 GCA_021295755.1 Candidatus Poribacteria bacterium | reverse complement strand
TTACATCGCGCTTGGGAGCTGAAACGTTCCCTCTGCGATAGTATTTCAAACCCGATGCTCGATACCATCTATGAGCGTGCCATCGCTGCGGGTGGGCTGGGCGGCAAGATTCTGGGAGCCGGCGGTGGTGGATATTTTCTGTTCTATGTCCCCACAGAGAGACAGGGGGCTGTAACAGCGGTGCTTTCTGACTTGGGACTTTCGCGGTTGGCGTTCCGCTTTGAACCCCAAGGCAGTCAGGTCATCGAAGATCGGTCAATCGAACCGTTCATTAAAAGGCAACCCCCGCAGGTTATGGACAGAAACCCGCTGATAGGAGTCAATTCCCTCCGCTAACCCCCGATTTCTTGACTGGCAGCCTACGCAGAATCGGATCGAATCAGATGCCCACGCCGCTCGCTGCCCTCAAGGACACTGCAAAACTGGAAATAGACCAGTTCATGATCCGCCCACAGCGTATGCTCCACACCCCGCACACACGCCACCATATCCCCCGGCTCAAGCTGCACGGTCTTCGTGATTCCCGTCGGGAGCCGCAGTGTCACCTTGGGAGTACCCGCCGTGAACAGCCAATATTCATCGTAATCGTGATAGTGAAGCTCGACATCTGAGTTTGCGGGCAGACGGTATTCGTGAAGACTCTCCGAATTGACGGGGTTCAGCAGTTCCCCCAACAATCCGGCAATTCGCTCACCCTTCCCGATATGTACCACACAGAGTGAAGGATCGTCTATACGTTCAGCAACCGATGACATAAGATGCCTCCTTAGATTGTTACGGGTAATCTTATTTTAATTATCTCCAGCGGTCACGCACCGGCTGTTTTTGCGCCCTAGCGAATAGATCGCTCCACTCGCTGGATCCGTCGTTTTCCCGAATCTCCAAACGCACACCCTCCACATAGGCGGGACCGTTGCCTGCGTTGAAGTACCCAAGTCCTTGGTCGACCATGTGGACGCAGCTGCCGTCAGGATAGACCACCGTCTTGATGACTTCTGGCTCTGGGTGGATTGGTTCGCCCCGTCTCTCAAAGCCGTCCAACCGCTCTTGAGACACCCGATATTTTTCGATAGCATCCTCATCTAACTCAACACCGAGTCCGGGCCCATCGGGGACTTGCTGATAGCCGCCCACCACCTCAATCGGCTTTTTCAGGAGATGATCGCTGTAGATGTTGATGCAGCTAATCGTGGGCCAAGTCGCATGCGTCAAGACCGCGCCCAAGTGGGCAGCCCACGTCGTCGTTAAGCCGTTGCCCACCAACTGCAACCAGAAGGGCATCTGTGCTTCGGCGCTCAAGGCACCTTGCCGCACAACCTCGGACTTCCCGCCGCCGATAACGAATCCATCGCACACCTGCTCACGGATGCTAGTGATATAAGGTGGATTTCCGAAGTGCATGGCGATCGGTCGGTTGACCGATTGGCGGATCTGTTTGTTGCCCAATATGTCGTCCTGTGGGATCGGCGTTTCAAACATAGCGACGTTAGAGTACTGTTCCAATTTCTTCATGACCGGAATCGCAGCGGACGCGTTCTGGAGCGACCCGTTCGGATCGAGGTCTAACTTGAAATGCGGCGGCACACTCTCGGAGACTGCCTCAACTTGGGCGACGATGTCCCACCACGGGCGCGGCTTATTCTTGAAACTGGTGTAACCGTTTGCCACAGCGTCCTGTGCTTCAGCCGCCCAGGTTTCAGGGGAAGCATCAACACACCACCAAGAGATCGGCGTCCAATCTCGTACCTTTGTGCCGATCAGTTCATAAACCGGCACCTCAAGAATCTTACCGACGAGGTCAAAGAGCGCCATCTGCAACCCGGCACCGAGCGAATCATCGTTCATCAGTTCGGCTGGACGTTGACCCATGACCCTTTCCACCGTCTGGTCGGTTACTCTGCCGTAAGTGTAGCGAATAACCGTTTCGCCCCAACCGACGTGCCCGGTGTCCGTTGTGACCTTACACAACTCCAGCACCGACCAATTGTAAACCGACGAAATACTGTTGCGGGTAAGCTTATGCTGCCGAGGGGTAAACGGCACATCAACGACAATACGTTCGACATCTGTCACTTTCATTGGATTTTCCTTTTTATGGTGAATTCTAAAGATAAATGGACACTTTCACCCCCGGTAGGTGCGGTTTCTAACCGCACCGCATCGGCACAGTTGGAAACAGTGTCTACCAAACGAGAGAACGGTAGGTGCGGTTTCTAACCGCACCGGTTTGGAGTGTCTCATTAATTCTAAGGTCCACTATAATTGCTGGACGCTGGACGAAATCGATCAATCCCTGTCCCAAGGGAATAGGAGCGTGGGTTGATTTGCATAACGTTTCATCTTGAGAACGATACGGCTACCCGCTCCGGGAGCCAGACGTACGGTAAGAGCAGATTTGTCTATCGACAGGGTTTTGTCATCGGTAGCGGCGCTGACAAGCTGGTGTTCGGCATACGCGCCGCCCTGAACGATGACCGTCCGCTCTTCGATTGGGTTGATATTGACAAGCGAGAGCGTCGTCTCGTCATCGGTCAGCTTTTCGACAAGTGCGGCGACATCTTCCGGTATGCCAGCGCGACGGTTCGCAGGATCGAAATAGCGGGCACGACAGTGGAGAGGTTCGCCGAACCGCGGGGTGATACCGCCGAGCATAAGTTCGATTAAACTGCTGCCCACCGCGGGGTTGAAAGCCAAAGTGTCGTCCGAGAGTCGTGTGTCCGGCGTTGTGGTATCCTTATGCATTCCTTGCATTTTCCGGCGAAGTGTGCTGAAATCGCGTTGGAATGCCTCTGTCGGAAAGTCCGGGTTGTTCCCTTCCAAGAATCCGATCCAGCCGTCTGACGGCAGCCACTTGAGGACATCACGGTTCATCGACCAGTAGTAGACATCCAACGCGCCTTGATTGTACGGCTGCGGCGTGTAGCTGTACCAACCATCGTCCCCATACATACTGGGATACATCACCTGCCCGTCGATTGTCTTCTGGTTTGAATTGACCGTTTCAATCATCTGCCGCCACACATCGACATAGCTCTGGTCACCGGTAGCAAGGAGGGCATTCCCGAAACCGGCGACCGCGCGAACATGGGCATTACGGTCTGCCAATGCGCCCGTTTGCGGAACGACGACGGTGAAACCCCAACCGTAGCACCCGCCGTACCATTTACCATTGCACTCCCCTCCGATTGTGCCGTCCAGACCGATATTAGATGGGATAATTCCGCCGTTGGCAGCTGTTCGCTCCGACCAAGCGTCAACGTACTCAAGGAGCCACGTTTTGTATTTCGCTTCACCGGTGACCATATAGGCATTGATCGCAAGGGTTGTTGAAGCAAGATTCAGCGGATGATCGCCAACGATGTCGGTATAGTCCTTGAAATGCGCTAACATCTCCTCAAAATTGCGCTCACCATGTTTTGCATCGAAACGTCCTTCGACTTCGATCGGATCACCCGCCCAATCCAGCGCAGTCGCTTTGCGTAGGAGAGGCCCTCGACTGCCGTTGAACATACTGCGAATAATCTTATGTTCCGGGTCGTAGTTCGGAGCCTGTGGATCTTCGTTCATGTAGAGACCGGCGAAACGCCTCACCCGCTTCTGAAAGATGCGATCGTAGGGATCCGACAGTCCCTGCAGGTTAAAGACTGCAAGCCCTTCGCCGTGATGAAACCAGTCAAACATGACCGAAAACTCCTTATAATACATCCCCTCGCGGGCGATCGGGACCTCCACCGTTTTCGCTTCTGTATATTGCAGCAGGTGTCCCTCCCAAGCCAGTTTATACATCTCCAAGATGCTATCCGAGGCACCGAGTGCGTGCAAGATGGGCCAACCTGTGAGATTTTCGATGGCATCGTCGGGACCATCGTTCCCACCCCAGCGCGGAAGGCAGATCAGATAGCCGCGTTCGTCAAAATAGCGGTCAAAAAATGCTTCACAGGCGAGGGTCTGGGCGCGGATAAGTTCCCGTTCCAACAGTGCCCAATTTGGCGGTGGAAGGGGTGTATCTATCGTAAGGGTGTTTCTATTCACGTTTGGTATAGGCATAATTTATCTCCTTAGTTGTGTTGGTTCATTGGTGCATTAGTTCATTAGTTCATTGAGCTGGAGGCACTATATTCTTTCGTAGGGGTTGGGTTTCCCAACCCATCGGGCGAGGAGACCTCGCCCCTACGATAACGGGCAGCCTCACATCGTGGACTGAATATGGGGAATGATCGACAGGTCAAATTCCCTTCTCTGTCCACTCTGAACCATCGCTAACATCTCCTGACAACGAAGGATTCCCTCGGTGAGCGGTTTGAGTTCAACCCCCAAATGTTGGTCACCAAAGGCTATCAGCTTGGCATGGGCTTTCGACCATTGGCTCTCTGCTCCCACATAATTTCGGTTCAAGAGATGAAAGCATCCAACGCTCAGTTGGAGCAGCCCTTGATAGAAGGGACGGTCGGGCCCAACTTCAAGCATCCATACGTCCTCTAGAGTTTCGTGGCACTCGAAGTAATCGCCATCATTAAACTCTTGTATCCCTTTTTTGAGGGCTGCTTGTTTGTTCATTGGTGCATTATCTAACTCCACTTTAGCCCTAAAACCGCGTCTTTTAAGGCGGGGATACAGGGACGCTTTAGCACCGTTTTTCGAG
>JAGWBT010000158.1:0-7902 GCA_021295755.1 Candidatus Poribacteria bacterium | reverse complement strand
CAGACGCTAAACTCTAAGAACGAGAATGTGGAATTGCTAACAAAACAATCCCTGTTCTTTAGAGCGGGGAGCGGTCAATTGTTGATTTATCAGTAGGTCGAGATTCATATCTCGACACAACATGTCGATTTTGGAAAATCGACCTACAATAAGGCAACCACAAGTACTTGCATCCCAATCTATCGGGGGGTTGTCCCTACCAAGATCAATTCAGTGTAGGGGCAGGTCTTGTGCCTGCCCAAACTACTTGCTACCTGAACTCTTCATCGTGGTATACCTCTTCTAAGCGAGTTGATGTAATGAATGCAAAGAATCCCACGCCCAGCGCAATTGCAAAGGTATATTCATAGCCGATCCATCCGATAAGTTTACCGGCGGCCACCGGCATAAAACCGAAGGGGAATACCAACGTGTTCATGAAACCGATGTAGGTCGGACGGTTCAGCGGGGGCGCAATATTAATCATGTATGTCATGAATCCGACCATCATACCACTCATTGATGCGCCGCCGAGGACAAACGTCAGAAAATAGAACGGCAACTGCCATGCCTGTGGAAGAAACTGGATACAGATTGCCACCAGCGGTGCCGTACAAGCGAGCAATGCGGTGCAGATCAGTATCCATCGAACACCGTACCGTCCACTCATATAGCCCCACAGAATGTTCGACAGTACCCCACTGACAGCCCCAACCGCAAGGAACAGCCCGATCGTCCCATCTGAAATACTCAATTTGTCCAAGGCGTAAGGCACGTAGAAAGGCATGCACATCCGTCCGACATTCACGAATATCCGGTATACGATAAAATCTCGATAGTTGCGATCTGTTTGGAGGAAGTGCGGTCCCTGTTTGATGTGTTGCCAGAACGTTTTGCGCTTGGTTTGAACGGGACGGATTGGCTCGTGGATTTTAAGGAAAACGAAGAGCGAAATTACCGCCATAAAGGCAACGCCAAAGAACAGAAGCGCGTAGTTGTTCGGAAAGACAAATCCGGAGGTGTCGCTCAAAATGTAGCGAACCAAAATACCGATGAATATGGTGAAGAACCCACCAATGAAATTGCCTATACTAAAAAATCGTGCACGCCGTAACGGTTCAATCGTTTTAGAGATAATGTCCATGTACGCAACGGAGGACGCACCCATCGACGAGGTGCCTAGGAAATAGAGGAGGATGAAACCTGCAGCGAGTAAACCGTAATTACGCGCACCGATCCAGACCGTACACCCAGCAGCTGCAAGCCACACAACGGTGTGCACACTCATGCCGAGGATATAGAACGGCATCTTGCGAGGTTTGTGTTCCAGCAGATTGGAGATCAGTAGTTGGGGCCACATCCACCCCACTGACATCAGCGAGCCGGTCAAGCCGACGAGGGTATTGGAGGCGGTGAGTTTATAGGCTATCTGATAGAGAGAAAGAGATGCGCCCAAATATACCTTGAAATATGGCGATCCAAAAGTTGCGGTTCTGTTCTCGCTTCTTGTCTTCTTCCTCTTGAGACTGTGGTTCTGGCATGTCCGTTGAAGCAGTTTTCATAGCGGGTTTCGGCTTCCTTTTTAAGCGGTTTCCTCCTCATAATACACATCTTTCAGCCGTGTTGCTATCAAAAATCCAAATACTCCCATTGCCACGGACATCAAGAATATCCCTTCGTAAGTCAGTACTCCTACCAGTCTGCCTGCTAACACTGGCATGAAACCACAGGGGAATAGTATCGTGTTCATAAAACCGAGATAGGTCGGACGAACTTTGGGTGGTGCGATATTGATCATATATGTCATAAAGCCGACCATCATACCGCTCATCGCCCCGCCGTTGAGCGCAAAAATTGACAGGTAGACTGGCACCCGCCAAGCCGGCGACAAGTACTGCACAAAAACAACGATTAAGGGCGATGCCCAAGCCATCGCTGATGTGAGAATCAGGATCCACCGTTCACCATATTTCTCCGCAGCGTAGATCCATAAAAAGTTTGAGATGACGCCGCTAGCTGCGCTGACAGCGATGAACAATCCAATCGTCGATTCCGAAATTGCCAATTTGTTCAGGGCATACGGAACGTAGAAGGGGCCACACATCCCTGCGGCATGCCCGAAGATCCGAAAATACAGGAATAATCGGTAATTTCGGTCTGTCCGAATAAATTGCGGTCCCTGCTTCAGGTGTTGTCGAAGGGTGCGGCGTGTGGATTGGACCGGGCTAATAGGTTCGCGGATTCTCAGAAAAATGGCGCACGCCATGCCAACGGAGACTGCACCACAGGCAAACAGGATCGCGTAGTTGTGCGGAAACGCTAATCCGAAATCATCGTCCAAGACATATCGGACAAAAAAACCGATGAAGAAGCTGCAGATCCCGCCCGTGATGTTACGCAAGCTGAAAAACCGCGCGCGCCGGTGTGGTCCTATTGCCTTGGAAATAATATCCATGTACGGAATCGTCGAAACACCCATTGACGACGAACCGACAAAATAAAAACAGAGAAGACAGGCGGCAAGCAGACCGAAGTCACGAGGACCGATTAGCAGCGTGGAAAGAAAAATTGCGACCCAGGCGAAGGTGCGGATACCCATACCGAGCGCGTAGAAGGGCATCTTGCGGGGGCGGTGTTCCAGGAGGTTTGAGATAAGTAGCTGGGGCCACATCCAACCGGCGGTGCCGATTGAACCGACCAAACCAACGAGGGTATTTGAGTTGGTGAGTCTATAAACAAAAGCGGAGAGGACAGTCGTGGAATCAGCAAAGGCGAAAGAGATGCGTATAAATGTGCCTTGAGCGACAGCAAGAAAAAAGGTGCGTTTCTGTTCTTTGGCTTTCTCTTTTCCACTCTGCGACTCGGTTTCAAGCGTATCAGTTGAAGCAATTTTCATAGTCTGTTTGGCTTACCTTAAACCTCGAAATATGAAGAAAGATCTACAGTGCAAATAAACGGGGGTGAATTCTTAATGCCACCATTTGACTACATTTAGGTCTTACGGGTTGACTCAAAATAAGCGGCAGCGGTCGATTTCCAGCATCAGAGACTGACAAAGTAATACTTAGTTCGTTGGTTCATTTTATTTTTGCGTTTCACGTATTACGTTTCACGTACTTTGCACTTTCTTTCGACATGAGCCAATGGATGATTGTCACGGATAATCAATCTGTGATATTATACACTATGTTTGGTCTTTTGCGCATCATGTATTATGTCACATTTCACAAAATTTGAGAAAGGAAACTGTAATGTCCAAACCAAAAGTCTTAATTGCACATCGACCGGGACCAGAAATTGAAGCCATGCTCGAAGATGCACCATCAGAACTCAATATCCAGTTCTTGCCCGAAGGCGAAAAGCTCAGTGATCATGTCTCGGATGCTGAAATCGTCTACGGCACCGTCGGTGAATCAGATTTTCCTAAGGCGAAAGCGTTGCGCTGGATACAGCAGCCTTTTGTCGGTGTTGAATGGGCGAGGTTTCCCGCCTTCTTGGAGAGCGATGTAAGTCTCGTCAACAGCCGCGTATTGTACGGTCCCCAGATTGCCGAACACGCCTTCGCGCTCCTGCTCTCGTTGACGCGAGGCATTATTACTCAACTCGATTTCATGAGACACAAGCACTGGGAATGGACGCCAACCATTGAAATCGCAGGCATGACCATGTGCATTCTTGGGCTTGGCGGTATCGGTCGTGCTGTCGCGGTAAGAGCGAAGGCGTTCGACTGCAAGGTAATTGCTGTCGATAAAGAGCCTATCGAAAAGCCGGATACCGTGGATCAGCTTGGTCAGATGGACTCGCTGCTCGATTTCCTAGCGCAAACCGACATTCTGATGGTCTGCTGTCCAATCACCCCGGAGACGCATAAACTCCTATCGCACGATCAGTTTAATGCGATGCCGGAAGGAAGTTATATCGTCAATGTCAGCCGTGGCAAGGTGGTTGATGAGGATGCTATGATCGCTGCACTCGATAGCGGTAGGCTAGCGGGAGCGGGTCTCGATGTCACCTACACCGAACCGTATCCGGAAGATGGACCGCTATGGATGAGACCAAATGTGATTTTGGCATCTCATACCGCCGGTGGATCGCAGAACATTGGCAAACGTGCGATGGATCTGTTCATCGAAAATCTGCACCACGATGTTAACGGCGAACCGTTGGTCAATAAGATCGATAAGCAGAAGGGATATTAAGCATGAAACGTGAAGCGTGAGAAGCAGGATTCGCTACGCTTTACGTTTCGCAATTCTACCCCAAGATACACAGTTGCCTCACTGTAGGTCGATTTTCCAAAATCGACATTTTTGCGTCGAGATGTGAATCTCGACCTACTAATTGATTCGTTTGCAGCAGATACCGGGGATGCTACAATGGCTCTATATCCGAACCGATTAAGTCGTTAGACAGAAATTTCAAAGGAGAATTCCATGAACCAAGGGGGACAAGATATACTCGTTCAACCGGAACCACTTCATGAATTTGCGATTGCGCTGTACCAAAAAGCGGGTGTGAATCAGGAACATGCTAAACTGATGGCTGATCTCCAAGTCGAAACCGATCTGCGAAGCGTCCACTCGCACGGCACACGCATGATACCGTGGTACCTGCGCAGCATCCTCGACGGGGCGATGAACCCCAGTCCAGATATTCGCGTTGTCCAAGAAGGTCCCGGCTTCGCTGTCATTGATGGGGATAACGGTCTGGGACACCCACCGAGTGCGTTGGCAATGCAGATGGCAATCGAGAAAGCACGTTCGGCTGGCATTGCCGCAGCGGGGGTACGCAATGCGGGTCACTTCGGTGCTGCCGCCTGTTACACGATGATGGCGGTCGAAGCGAAGATGATCGGCTTCTCAACGACGAACACAGGCGGACCGTCTGTCGCCGCGCCGGGGGCGGCGGAACCTGTGGTTACAAATAACCCACTTAGCTATGCCCTCCCCGCCGGCGAAGAACGTCCCATCGTGTTGGACATGGCGTGTGGTGCTTCGGCGTGGGGCAAGGTTCGCACACTGCAAATGTACGGGATTCCAATTCCGCCGGGATGGTTGTTGACCACCGACGGGAAGCCGACCCAGGATCCCAACGAGGGGAAGATACTGACGCCGGCAGGCGGACCGAGAGGATACGGCTTGGCGCTGACTATGGGTATTTTAGCCGGTCCTTTGGTGGGTGGTTTGATGGCGACCGCAAAACAGGGCGACGCTACCTCAGAACACTTTTTCATCGCAATGAATGTAGCGAGTTTCACAGACTTTGATGAGTACGCCGCAGCGATAGACGAGGGCATCCGCAGCATTCAGGCGGCAAAACCGGTTGAGGGGGTGGATCAGGTGTATCTGCCCGGCGAGATCGAGTGGCGCAAACGCGAAGCGTGGGTTGATAGCGCCATTCCGCTTCATATCGATCATCTACGGGATTTGGCGAGTCTTGCAGAAGAATTGAAGGTTGATATCTGTTGGGAATGGTAGGAAGGACGGAAGGTGAGGATCGGCTGCCCAACCTCAATATCGCCGATCTGATCCGTTCCCAATCCAACCCAAATCTAGGCCCACAAGCGCTTTTGTATCCCTTCGATTATGCGCCTACTACTACCACTGCCACTGTTTGGGACGCCACAGATGCGCTTCTTGGACGCCTAATTCTTCCAAGATCGGATCGAGTTCCGACAGTTCGCCGAGCTCTTCAGCGTTATGCGCGTCGCTACCGATAAGTAGTTTCACTTCCCGTTCTAAGCACAACTGGTAAAACTCAACTAAGTGTCGCTGGTTGTACCGGATAAACTTTGGGCTAATCTCGATGGCGATTTCGCGCTGAGAGGCGAGGTCTAGCTGGTGGATCAGTCGTTTCTGATCGATATGTCGCATCATCTCACTTCCGAATGCGGATACCTCCTCGTCGGACAGACGAAAGACATTCGGCGTCAGAACGAATGGGTGCGCGACAGCATCGGTCAACGGACAGGCGATTGCAGCTTCAAACATATATAGTTCATGGTTCGCAACTCTTTTTGGATTGCCGAGATCTGAGGGGAGTGCAACACCACGCAGATGGTAGTGGTTTGGTGCCATCAGGACATAATCAAAATATGATGCCATTTGGATATTGATGGACGCAACTCGGTATTCTAGGATGTGCGCTTCAACGCCG
Organism: Candidatus Poribacteria bacterium; assembly: GCA_021295755.1. Lineage (NCBI taxonomy): Bacteria > Candidatus Poribacteria > Candidatus Poribacteria bacterium. The sequence goes on along the minus strand of JAGWBT010000158.1, from coordinate 1,767 downwards.
AAGTGGATCGGAATGGGCGATTCACTTTTCTGGATAATTCTTCTGCCCGCTTCTATGTTCTTGGTCTTATGGCCATACGCATAATCGTGATCGGTTATGCCAATTTCCTTTATGCCACGTTCCTGTTGGATCTTAATTATCTTCTCTAAATCGAAATCCCGAGCAGCACAGGGGGAATGTCTTGTATGTATATGATAATCACAGTTGAACATGCCTTGGCTCCTTCAATGAAGACAACCCCAACACATCGGCTGAGTAATGTATGATTGCAAACAGTTATTTATTGAATCTAACGTTGGAATTGCTGTATCGTTCCGATATTATGACAGATACTGAAAATGATTGCAAGCAAAAAAGATAAAAGATACAACTACCCCACGCAATGCTCCCATTCCTGACAATCTTCCCGCCCCTATTTTCGCGCCTCTTTTCCTAGAGAGGCAGGTCTATTGAACGCCCCTGATCAGCGGACATATAGAACGCCTGCATCAATTCAGTCAGGTTGCGACCGTCCTGAATCGTGATGTGCATCGGCTCATCGCGCAGAATGCTGTTGACCCACTGCTGCATCGCCGAAGGTGGCGGTTCAGGGCGCTGGGCGATGTATTCCGCTTTTTCTTCGTCCGAGAGTTTGCGCGTTTCAAAGTGCATATCGCCGTGGTCGAGAACTATGGAACCTTCTGTGCCGTAGAGTTCGAGCATGTTCGGACCAGAACGGTGCGTCCACGAAACATCAATCACCCCAAGTGCCTTGTTCGCAAACTCGACTACCGAGACGCTGTTGTCGTCAATTGGGTAGTTGCCTGTGAAGTTATTAATCTTCGAGATGGTGCTCTTCGGTTCGCCCATGAGCCAGCGGATAATGTCCACCCGGTGACAACCGAGATCGAACAACGCACCGCCGCCGGCACGTTTTGCATCGCCAAACCAGAGGCTGGGACCTTTGAACCATTCATCCAATCCCGCCGAGTGTGCAACACGCCCACGACCGAAGGTGAGATCGCCCAAGAGACCGTCATCAAGGGCTTTCTTCGCAAACACCAGATCGGGGTTACAGCGCGATGGCAGCGAAATCATGAACTTTACCCCTGCTTTCTCTACAACTTCGATGATCTGGTCGCATTCATCGACGGTGATGGCAAGGGCTTTTTCAGTGAAGATATGTTTGCCCGCTTCCGCCGCCGCAATCATCATTCTGGGGTGATCCGAGGTTATGGCATTGACGACAACGGCGTCGATGCCAGCCTGATCGAGAAGTTGGTCCAGATCCGTATAGAATGGGACGTTATATTCTTCAGCGGCCTGTTTGCCGCCGTATTCCTCCTCGTCCCAAACGGCGACCAATTCGGTTTCTGGGTTTTCCACAATTTGTCTGGCATAACCGCTCGCGTGAACGTGAGCGAAACTGAGTTTGGCGATTCTAATCATATTATGGCTCCTTAGTGATTTCCTGTTTCTGCAAAACCATTATTTCTTTACAAAAGCTGTGCGGTGTCCTGTAGTCTGTTCAATGCTGATTCAACATCTAATGCTTTTGCCCAATCCACCAGATAGACCAGATCCAGTTTCCCATACTGGATTTCATAGACCCGCAAGGCATCGGCAAATTGTTTCTCACTGCCCCCGGAGAGTTGCGCCCATTTTAACTTTGCTAAAATGGTGTCTTCAGGACTTGAAACTTGTAGACTGAAACCCATAACATCTTCAGTATATTTTCGCGAGAAACGGGACTGATCGAACGGCTCGTCGGTTAACATCCAAAAATCA
>JAGWBT010000157.1:23956-25575 GCA_021295755.1 Candidatus Poribacteria bacterium | reverse complement strand
CAAGCATAAAACTTGCTAAAGCAATCTGTATCCCAAGCATAAATGCTTGGGGCTTAGACCTAAAGGGTTTTTTGATAAAGGTTCGATCGCCCAAGAATGAGCCGAAAATCTGGAATCGTCAATCGGTCATTTTTGCCCTTGAATTCGATTAGGTTATGCGGTCCAGCATAGGGAAACGGTGTTTCCAACCGTACTTTTTCCAAATATGTCTTGTGGCGGGGTGCGATAACTGCGTCAATTGTGCGCGGTAGATGGCTTACTTCGACCTGGGTCTGGAGCGGAATACCCAACTTGGTAAATCGAAGGACCATTATCCGCTTGAAAATGGAATCCGACGTATAGCGTTGCGTATCGTTGTTGGAAGTATCAGCCACAGGATTCACCTCAAGAATGGAGCAAGGACTATATGTTACTCACATTTTTCCGTTGTGTCAAATCTTATTGTGCATGGGTCAGTCCATTTCGTTTCTCCTCGTACTCGCCCGGGTGAATGGTCCAAATTCTGTAATTTTTACCGAACAGCCGCTTCATCTATACTGAATCGGTCTTGTTGTGAGTCGAGGGAGGCTTGAATACCGATGGGAAGTGTCAGTTGAGGCGCTGTATGACCAAAGTCTACTCCTGTCAAGATAGGAAATTGTGAGTCCGCTGTGTATTCAAGGATTAACGATTCAAAGAGTTTTTCCTCTTCCTCAGGGAGTTCATTAACCTTACCGATAACTAAGCCTGCAATCTGATCGAACAATCCCATCTGTTGACATTGGGCGAGCGATTCATCAACTTTGCGTAGTAGTCCGCTGCCGAAGTTGACCTCTTCAACGCACAAGATTGCGCCTCGCAACGGGACCCAATATGGCGTACCGACCAGCGTCAACATAACGCTTAAATTCCCGCCAAGTAATGGTCCGCTCGCTTTTCCCTCCCTTAACCAATGCCAGCCCGGATTCGTTTTCATTGCGCGTGGCTGATCCTCGCTCGTATAGGCGTCCGTCCATTGTGCGGGAGGGTTAAGTATACCTACCGGTTCTGCCTTGAATAACATCTGTTCAAGGCTCTGCCATGTATAGGGGAAGGGCTGTGGATATTCGCTGAAACCGTTGAGAATCATCGGGCCGTGAAATGTGACCAGACCTACCTTTGCGTATAGACCAATCAGCAGGGCAGTTATCGCACTATACCCCATCACAATTTTAGGTGATTTCTCAATCTGTTCCCAGTCCAGCAACGGCAGAACCGCATTGACGCCCGAACCACCGGACAGACAGAAGATGGCTTTTATCTTTGGGTCGGCGAACATCTGATTTAAATCTTCGGCTCGGTGCTGAGCCGGTGGATTTAGGTGTTGCCGTTGGTCAAGCGTGTGTTGCGCGAGTTGAACGTGTAGTCCTGCACCCTCTAAATATGTAACTCCCCGTTGCAAGGCAGACTCATGAACTGTGAAAAATGACGTTGCTGTTGATACAATACCTATGGTGTCTTGGGGGACCAATTTGGGTGGTTTTATTGATTCGCGCATCGGGTTGGTTGAAGTTGAATCATCGGCGCGTTTCGCCGTCGCCGGACGGTTCGCAGAGATTCCAGATCCCGCTAGGAGTGCACCAGCGGCGACCTTCAGTGCG
>JAGWBT010000157.1:23209-23830 GCA_021295755.1 Candidatus Poribacteria bacterium | reverse complement strand
AACCTACGGGTATAAGGGTCAATGAAATGGTCTTTTGTACCATCCCGATAAAATCGGGATGATCGTAGTCCGCGAACTATGGTAGATTTTAGAATTACTTGGACACGATGAACGAACACGGTCAGAAACGTGTTGGCAGGGGGACAGCACATGGTGCACGCCTCCGATGTAAAGGGCAATTTGCCATAAGTAGCGTAAACTGTTAGTTTGCGGGTTTGTAACACAATCTAACAGATCGTGTTAGAAAAAACCATCTACTTTAGGACTTACGCACTTCAGTAGGGAACACAGATCGTTGTTCCCTACGAACTGTTGAGGGCGCGTCTATTGTAGTTGCCCGATTCATCGGGCGTTGGGACCGGTATCCTGCGGCGATGAATCGCCGAACTACAGGACTTTAATCGTTTAGCTGCGTAAGTCCTGTACTTTTAATGTCTACTTATTTCTCTAATTCACTATAAATGAAAATTAAAAAAATAATTCTGTAATTTGCTATCGACACCAGCGCGGTTTGAAACCGCGCCTACCGTATGTTTCGAGGAAAATCGGGATTACCGATTTATGGTAGATTTTAGAATTACTTAGACACTCCCAATGCACAGCCAACCCCCTAAATCCCCC
>JAGWBT010000157.1:15345-23147 GCA_021295755.1 Candidatus Poribacteria bacterium | reverse complement strand
ACAGTTTGCGCTACATTTGGCAGATTATTTGTCTGCCTACCTCATTGATTCTGGGTCCCCGGTGTTCCCTCTAATGACATAAAGTCACCGGTGCCGTTGGGCACTCGGCCGAGGGCGACATCTTCCCCCTGCGCCTTAAATTTGATTGCATCAAGCATCTGATTTCCCCGCTGATCTGTGTCAATGAGCATGACCATTTCTCCATTCCTAGAGAGTTTGAAGTTGGCATGGAGGCCCGGTTCAGCGTTGCCATCTTCGTCCGCCCAAACAATCAGGTAACCGCCGGGGGCGATCTGAGTATCATCGGGAAACTGCCACTTACGCGGGTTGTTCTGGTTATCAGTCAGATACATCCCTGAAAGATTAACCGCATAATCGCTCACGTTGTGCAGTTCGATCCAGTCATCATTGTCGCCCTGCGGATCGGCGAGCCCCTTCGTATTACTCGCCATCAGTTCATTGATAACTACCGGGGAATTGTCGGCGATAGATGCGGTGACACGGTAGGTCAACGGTGCGAATTCGGTTTGGGCTGGGAAAAACGTTGTCGCGCTGCGCGATCCAGCGGATCGAGCTTCGACGTAGTAACGGATCTTCTTTCCAGCGGGAAAAACGGGAATCTCCCCCACGTAGACCGCACCATCTCTTGACATTGGCACACCCTGGAAGTGCCCCAATCGCCTGTCCGTGTAATACAAGATGACGGCGTCGACTGCAACGCCTCTACCAATCTCAGCTGTGATCTGTACGGGCTGATTCGCCATCGGTTCATCAGGCTTGGAGACGGAAGCGATGGTTGGTGTCGGCTTGTTGATTTCGGGGTGATTGAGCAGGTATTCCGCCCGTTCCTCAACGAAACGCTTGAAGCTCGGTGTTGTTCTCCCGCCTCTACCGCCCCGTCCTCCACCGGGACCGCCTCCCCCACCGCCGTAGTCCTTGATATGACTTGTGGTAAATGCCTCATAAGCGTAGAGTTTTTTATCGTCCGCCTTCACTTCGGCATCAGCGAGTGATTGGTATTCCGCAATAATTGGCTGTAGCACATCCCAATCAAGCCATTCGTCCGCAATGGTGCGAATGTGAGCGAGATATCGTGCGCGTAGATGAGGGATGGCAAATAAGCGACTGATGACGGGGCGCATCATATCGTTTTCCTGAGAAACAGGAGATAACATCTGTCCATCGGTCTGCCAAGAGTTCGGACCGCCGCCACCGGCGAATCGGAACGTCTCGTTACTATCGTGCAGCAGCAGGTGGAAGCGACCTTTTGGATCTTGGTAGAGCGCGTAATCGCTTGCGCGACTGAAATATCCGTCGTTATCAATGAACACATTGTCCAGCGCAAGGAACCAGAGTGCCCGATCAATGTTAAGAATCGCGGATAGTTTAGATTCAAGTTGATCGTCGGGTGTGCTTTCAAGAACTTCGCATAGCTCAATAAGATCCTGCCAAGCGTTTGGTGCCTCCTCTACCCTCGTTTTGAGTTGATAGGATTGTTGATAGGCAGAGGGTTGGTCTCCATTATAAACCAGTCCGCTATCGCGTCCGGGCGGGACTTTCCAGCGCACCCCACCTTTGGTTCCGAACCATTCGTCGAGAAAATCTTTGTTGAATTGTTGGCTACTGACGTAAATGCCCCAGCTTTCCCCGTTAATAACCAGTTTGACGAAGTTCGCCTTCGGGGCGGGGATGTAGTTGCTAGCAATTCTTGAATAGAGAATTTCGCGGAGGAAGGAGGGGTCGGAGTGACCGTTCAGCAGATTCAGGGTTTTATAGCCGTAGAGCCGTTGCCTGTCGTCCCCGTAGTCAACAGCGATATTGAACGACTTTTTCTCGTTCTGAACTGTAAAATAGGAGGAACTACCGCGGAACCTGATACCGACTGATTGATAGACCTTCCCATCAACGATTAAATCTGCTGGCACATCGACATCGGTTCGATAGAAATCGCCGAGTTGTTCGTACCAGTCTGCGTCGTGGAATCGGAGATAAATGGTACGGAGTGTGTTTGCATCGTAGAGATCGGGTTCGCCGTTAGGTTGGGCAGCAAGGCTCGCTTTCAAATCTGCTTCGTGGGTTGTATGAGGCGATGTGCGTCCAGATGGGCGTGACGCACCTCGTTCACCTCGACTCTCGTGGATATATTTGCGAGCGGCTTCTCGCTCCGCATCGTTTAACCTGCCATCCTTATCTGTGTCAAAGCGGCTGACAATCTTCTCCGCTCGGCGCGGTCCACGCCTGCCCCCGGAGCGGCCTCGCTCGCTGCCACCGTGCTCTGCTCGAATTTCCTGTGCGGTGAATTGCACTCCGGTGAAGGCTTCGAGAGCGATTGTTTCAATCATAATGTCTTTTTCGTCTTCGCTCAACTGACCGTTGCCGTTGAGGTCAAATCGCTTTTCTTCTTGTGAGAGCGTATCTTGTGCCGAAGCATTTACGGCGACTAGGGCTAAACAGGCAAGCAGTATTCCGAAAAGGTTGGTGATAATGTGGTTGGAATTCATTGATTTCTCCTCACAGAAAGTGTTCAGTTTAAGTTTTCATTATATGCGCTTTTGCTGGTATTAGGCAAACAGCAATAGCGTTTGTTCGGAAAAAATGGTTTTTTTAAGAAAACTGAACTGAGAATTTTACTGCTTGCGGTTTTGATTATAGTGGATCTTAGAATTAATGAGACACTTTCAATTGTCAGGGGGACTTCAGAAACTTCGAGCGGCTCGGAGTTATTGGTAAATGTCCTCTTATTTCTCGTGTTTACTATAATTAAAATGCCCCTATATCAATTTAAGCTGAATTGATATAGGGGCTGGAGCCAATTTCGCAATGAATATGACCTCCCCTCATTTCCTATCAGAGTTGAGAGGTAAATATTCATCTTGGGGAATTTTGGCTATTTCTAGCTATGAATTTAAGTGCTTATATAATCTCCTTTGGAGTTGTCGAACTGCTGCATTTTTTCGAGAAGCAACAGTACCAACAGGGCATCGGGCAATCTCGGCAACCTCTTGATATGATAACCCTTGCAGCTCTGTCAAAACAAAAACTAACCGATGCTCGTCGGACAAGTCACCGATCGCTGACTGGATGGCTTCATCTGCCTCCCTAGCAATGGTTGTCTCCTCCGGCAAATATCGGTTATCTGCGATCTCTTCTGATAGGTTGTAATCGCCGCCGCTATCATTAGGGACGGGAGCCTCCAGCGAGGATGTGTAAGGAGTTCGCTGATCTTTAGCAATCTGCTTCAAACAGACGTTCTTTGCAATGTGATAAAGGAAAGTGGTAAACTTCGCAAGCGGTTGATAGGTCGGGGCACTGCGCCAAAGGCGCAAAAACGTCTCTTGACACAGATCCTCCGCGAGCATACGATTGTTTACGAAACGATAAATAAAGTTTAATGTGTTTGTGTAATGACGTTTGGTTAATGTTTCAAATGCTGTGCTATTTCCTTCTTTGACGGACAACATTAGATCTTCATCGGATCGTCTCACGCTCGTCTCCTTCGGATTTCTCCGCGTTGCACGGCAGGTCGACCCCAGCGAAGCGTCCGATCTGATTGAGCGAATACAATCAGAACCCTCTGCTTCGGAGTCACCTGCCAATTCAGCCGGAATCTTGTCGTCGCCTATGCCTTTCTCGTAATCGTTCTCTGGTCCAAAATCGGGTGTTGAAATACCTGTCACTTGTCGCCTCCTCTGGCGATAAAAACGTTAGGGGAGCCTTCCTGAACCCCCAATCTGTGTTTCCCTGAGTGACTGAGAGTTGAGCCAAACTAAATCCCTTTGATAGATCAGGGATAATCCTGCGACCCGCGGGATGATGTGGTGTCTCGGTCTGTTCCTCAGATCCGGTGTCTGTATGAGGGCGCACGGTGTCTCGCGCAGCGGATGTGATGGAGTTTCCCGGTGTTGACTCGGTCGCTCTCTCTGTCAGCGGATTCAACGCTGGTGTGCGTTTCGGTCCTGTATGGTTAAACATCTCTTATAGCCTCCTTTTAGGTTAATTGGTTAATAGGTTGAGAGAAAAATTTGGAAAAGAATTATAGTGCGATCAGTCCCTGTATTTCAGAATTTTATCATTAACAATTCTAATATAACCCCAATGTTGCCAGAAACTTCATCGAAAAATTAAGACGATTTATTTTTTTTAGAGTCGTTTAACTCTCACTAAATCGTCACCTGTCACTCCCCGATACTGTTACGTGGAAGTTCGCCAAGCAAAAAGATTATTATACACCACCGCCGGTTAGGTTTTCAATGCCCAATTTTGCCTTTCACAAACTCTGAGTTGATCCATAGAAAATCTTATTGACGAGAGAATGAGGAAGGAGTAAAATGGCGCATTGATAACACAAAAGTAGACAATTGGATTTAATAGTTGTTAAAAATACCTGCTAGCCCTAGTGGTGCATAAACTTGGGAAGCCCACGGGGGAGGTTTGAGCGTGAAACGATAGCGTTGGAGAAATAGATGATAACCAAATTTGACTACTTCTACGGAGGACATGTGGAGATGGATGACATGGGTTTCCAGGGCCTCCGTGTTGACGATAGGATAGAATCGGATGAGCATCTAGCCTCTGTGTTCGACGAAGCGCAGGCGATTGCTCAGTTAATGGACCAATTGAATTTTGACACCTTGTGGCTCGCTGAGCACCACTTTCAACGCGAAGGGTACGGCGGTATTCCGAACATACCGATGCTCAGCCTCTATCTCGCACAGAATACCGAGCGGCTCAAGTTCGGTGGTTTTTTTAATACCATTCCCGCATGGCACCCGCTTCGATTGGCTGAAGACTTTGCTATGGCAGATATCCTTACAAAGGGTCGTGTCAGATTCGGCATCGGTCGGGGTTACATTCCGCGGGAAGTAGAAACATTGGGATCGCCGCTTGAGGATGACGCAGCAAACCGAGAATTGTTTGAGGAGCAGGTCGAGATTATTTTCAAGGCGTGGAATGAACAATCTTTCTCCCATCGCGGGGAGCACTACGACCTGCCAGCGAGGATTCTCAACCGAGGACAGGAGTTGGAGGAGATAACGCTTGTGCCTCGTCCCTTCAATCTGCCTGTGGAATGTTGGCAACCCATCTTCAGCGCGAGTCCGCAGGGTATAGACTTTATGGTTAAACACGGTATCAAAGGCGTGGTCCCCGGAGGTCCACGAGTTGATGAGATTGCTGCGAAGTGGCAAGAAGCGCACTTACGCGCTGGGCGTGACACAGAACTCGGTGAGGGCTTGGCTCTGGTGTTACAAATACATATCGCCGACACCGAAGAGAAAGCGATTCAGGAAGCATCGGTCTGGTTTGAGGAACAACTCAAGGTGCTGGCACCGTTGGGAAGGATGCCTACGCTCACTGAGGAACAGATTCAAGCGACTTTCGATCCAGAAAAAGCGCCGTTGGCTGGGCTTCCGACCGTTCACGATTTGGTGAGTGGCGGTGGATGGATATGCGGACCACCGGCGCACGTTTTTGAAAAGATTTCAGGGATTCAGGATAGATTACCGGGCTTGGAGCGCGTGACAATAGGTGCCGGTGCTTTGGCAATCCCGCCTAGCGCAATCCGGCGGGATATAGAAGAGTTCGGCAGAGAGGTCTTGCCAAAATTTCCGGATGCGGTTGCCGCTGCCTCTTGAATTGAATTTACACTTATGAAAGTAGGAACTTCAGATGATAAATCAATACAAAGTTAATCATACAAAAGCCGCGCTTCTCAGGGGTGAAACTATCGCTGTTCCAGAGATCAATCGGGTATCCAACCCGATCGTTGTGGAGGTGCTTGCGCTGGCGGGATACAACTGTGTGTGGATAGACATGGAGCATAGCCATCTTAATCTAGATGGTCTCTCCAATATGATTTTGGCTGCGCGCACGGTTGATCTTGATGTTATTGTTCGTATCCCTCACGGTCCCTACAATCAGGTTATGAAAACATTGGAATTGGGAGCCGGTGGTTTGATTTGGCCCCACTGCAGAAGTGCGGATGAGGCGCGTCAGTTTGTCCGGATGGCAAAGTTTCGACCCCTCGGTTTGCGCGGTATGGGTGGTGGTAGGGACTCGCTATTTGGACAGATTGAACGCACGGAGTTCTTGGATCAAGCCAACGAGAACACGCTGCTCGGTGTGATGATCGAGGACAAGGAAGGGGTGGACGACGTTGAAGCCATCGCCGCCGTTGAAGGAATCGATCTATTGTTTGTGGGACCCGGTGATCTCGCACACAGCTACGGTGTGGAACGCGAAGCGGGACACCCAATTACGCAGCAGGTTGTTCTTGAGGCTTTCGACAGGGTGGGCGAGGCATGTCGCGCCCACGGAAAGACAATGGGCACGGCAGTTGATCCGGGCGAGCCGATGCGAACTGTTGTTGAGAAAGGCGCTCGCTGGCTCAACTGTTGTCACGATGTCACTGCCCTCATCAACGGTTATACCCATGCCCGAGATGCCACCAACGAAATTGTGAAAGCATCGAACGGATAAAACGAGAGGAAGATTTGATGAAAATTGAGAAGATAACGCCGTTTCTGGTAGATGGCTTCCTGCTGGTTCGAGTCTACACTGACGAAGGGCTTGTCGGCAACGGCGAAGCCGGATTGTGGGCACATCACAAAACAGTGCATGAAACCATACTTGAACTGAGCGAATACTACGTTGGCAAAGATCCCGCTCGTATCGAGCATCATTTTCAGGTGGTTTCGAGAAACTCCCACTTCATGGGGGCTGCCATCAGTGCTGCGATGAGCGCCATTGATGTTGCACTGTGGGACATCTTGGGGAAGTCGGCCAACCTGCCGGTGTACCAGTTGCTCGGCGGGAAGTGTCGGGACAAGGTCAAGGTCTTTAATAATGTTGGCGGAGATACATTGGCTGAACGGGCGGAGAGCGCAATCCAAAACGTCGAGGCGGGATACATCTCGCTCCGAACAACCCCATTCTTCTCGAATTGGGAGAAGGGCACCTCAACCCAAGCGATTACAACAGCGGTGGAGATTGTCCGAACTATCCGTGAAGCGGTTGGCAACGATATTGATCTGGGGCTTGAGATCCACCGAAACCTGACGCCGGACGAAGCAATCATCCTCGCCGGTGAACTTGCGCCGTTCCACATTCTCTACTATGAAGACCCGATCGCACCGCAGAGCATCGAAGCGTTGGAGTACGTCGCCCAACACGTTCACATCCCGATAGCGACCGGTGAGCGGTTCTATAACATCCAACAGTTCAAAGAACTCATTGACAAGAAAACCGTCAGCCTCATCCGTCCCGATGTTTCACTGGCGGGCGGCATCACGCACTGTAAAAAAATTGCGGCACTCGCTGAAGCCTCCTTTGTGGGTATTTTCCCACACCTGATGGGGAGTCCGGTCAACCTTGCCGCATTTGTCCAACTCGATGCAGCCATCCCCAACTTTTTTACGCATGAGTGCCACACCGGCGCTGACGCCTTCAACGAGATTGTCGATCATCCCCTTGAGCGTGACGGCGGGTATGTTATCGTACCGAATCGACCGGGCATTGGACTGGAAATCAACGAATCCAAATTGGGTAAATTCCCTTACCAATCGAGACAGATTACCGGCAGTTTCCATGCCGATGGTTCTGTGGCTCACTAAAACGATCTAACGTATGGCTAACGATAAGGAAGTTTCAGCCTGTATTCCTAACCCGATAAGTCCTGATTGCCTTAACTCAAGTTGTGTGCTCCCTTACGGCTTGACAATAGAGCATTTGACGTGCTCCCAAACCTAAAAGGATTGGGATTCTTACACGCTGTGCCAGCCGTGTTCACAGTTAAGGGATCTCAC
>JAGWBT010000157.1:6575-15106 GCA_021295755.1 Candidatus Poribacteria bacterium | reverse complement strand
TCAAGCATAAAACTTGCTAAAGCAATCTGTATCCCAAGTATTAATGCTTGGGCTTTAGACCTAAAGGATTTTTTGGTAAGCAAGGCAATGAATGACTTCATTGCTTTCTTGGGCTTCATCAATCAACAACTCTATGAAAAGGGGATACCTCGGCTCGAAAGTTTTCTCATGCCGGCGAATTTCAGCAGCATCGTTGGTGAATTCGCGAACATCAGTATCCCAAAGTACTGCTCCAGTTTGGTGAAAAATCAATATCACAATGGACATCCAGATTTAGTTCCAAATGGAATGTTTCCCAACGATGCGATTCAATATTCGAGTGAGGGTGTTGAAATCAAGGCATCTCGTCATGCAAGCGGTTGGCAAGGGCATAACCCAGAAGCGATCTGGCTTATGGTCTTTCACTTTGACAGTAATACTGTTAGTGATGTGCAAAGGGGAATTGCTCCGAGACCATTTCAATTCAAAGGGGTGTACGCTGCTAGACTAGAAAAAGAGGATTGGAATTTTTCAGGCAGATCAGCGGCGAGCCGGCGGACAATTACTGCGAGCGTAAACCGAAACGGCACACAGAAAATGAGGGCGAACTGGATATACCAATTAGGTGAATGACAGGCTTAATTGGGTGTCTCTTGTTGATAATTGAGATAATTTGGGGATTGCCTGCTGGCCCATCATATAATACTCTTCGTAACGTTCAAGACCAATACAAGAATAACCAACCGCTTCAGCAGCCGCAACTGTGGAACCCGAGCCCATAAATGGATCTACGATAATACCTTCACCAAGCGGCAGAGAGGCATAAACGATTTGACGAAGGAAGGACTGTGGTTTCAGGCTTGGATGATTGGCAATGTTCCGTTCATTTTGTGGAGTGCGTTCACTTTCGATGACATCTTCAGGGGGATTCCCATTTGGTTTACGGCGCAGCCCACCCGTTTGGAACGCTTTTAGACAATCACTGACTTTCATTCCGTTTGGAATGGGTTTGCGAAAAAGACCCCACGGTTCATAGCAGCCTCTCGGCAGTGTACAAACATCAGGAAATTCTTTCTCCGCGTTCTTTGGCCTGTCACCACCCCGTAGTGTTTTAACCAACCGGACAATCTGACTGCGAAATTCAAAGCCGGCGTCGATGATAGAGGTAAAGACAATTTGAGAGAGAAAAGTGTTTGAAGCCAGAAAGACATGCCCACCGGGGCGTAATATCCTTAAAGCGAGTTTAGCCCATTGACAGAAGTAGTCCTGCATACGACTGCGTTCTGCATAATTCAAGGCAGTAAATCGGGGCAAAGGCGAACGTTGATGTCCATCGAAAGCGGGTGGAATACGCCAAATACCGCCATTTCCATTCGTCCGTTTTTCTAGTTGGTCGAAATCGTATTCTTTTACCCCATACGGCGGATCAGTTACGATAGCATGTAAACTATTTTCGGGGAGATGTTCCATCCATTCAAAGCAGTCTGCATGAATAATCAGGGACCGTTTGAAGAAATGGTGCCCATATTCAAAGGCATATCCGGATAGATCTTTAGCGCTCATAGTGCACCTTAATTATTTTCGACTTCTGTGATGTTCGTTTCTTTTTGGTCGTAATCTTTTATTGTCTAATTTGGATGATATGGTAACGTGTGAATCTATATTTGTCAAAGGTATTTACAGTATAAGGGAGAGCTATGAAAATCACTGAACTCGAAATTCTGCGAGTGCCACCGAGTTGGGTTTGGTTGCGGATACATACCGACACCGAACTGACCGGGCTGGGCGAACCGCACCTTGAGAATCATTCAGAAACCGTTATCACCGAAGTTAAGCGGCTTGAGCCACTGCTGATTGGAAAAGACCCTTGCCGCGTCGAAGAACTGTGGCATCTGATGTATGGCGAGGGCTATGTGGGCGGTCCCATTAAGATGAGCGCGATCAGTGGGATTGACATTGCGCTGTGGGACTTGGCGGGCAAAGCGGCGGGGCTGCCTATCCACAAGATGCTCGGCGGTGCGTGCCATGACCGAATTCGTATGTATCATGCGACTGGTGGCGGGCTCCCTTGGTGCGTGGAGCCGGGACAACCCTACCGCGCCGGTAGACCGCCGGAAAACTCGCTGATACCCGACTCGCCGGAGGCCTATAGGGAAGCAGCGCGAGTGCTGACCGAGGAATGGGGTTTCCGATGTCTGAAAGTTCACTTTGGTCCGGGGGATGACTTGCCAATTACTTCACAGGTGGAGGCGTTTGGGGAAAAATTCGCTGCCGTGTGCGAAGGGGCGGGCCCAGACGCTGACGTGGCTGTAGACATCCATAACCCGCACCCAGCAATCGCAAAACAGCTCATTGAGGTACTGACTCCGCACCGACCGCTTTTTGTCGAAGAGCCGATGCCTGTTGAACGGGTAGACGTTCTCGCCCAAATTACACAAAACGCTACCGTCTGGATGGGCAAATGGATCTTCTTCGATGCACTGTCACGCGGTGCTTTATCCGTGTTACAACCAGACATCTGCCACGCAGGTGGTATTACGGAATGCCGCAAAATTGCGACGATGGGCGAAGCTGCTTACGCCAAGCTGGCGTTGCACTGTCCGCTTAGTCCGCTCGCACTGGCAGCCTCAATCCAGCTAGACGCCTGCACGCCTAATTTCTTGGTACAAGAACACAACGAAGTGAATGACACGCGCGATGGCTCCCGTACCTTAATCGGTAAAGGGTACTTCAAAGAGCCGTTTGTACTCGACGATGAGGGTTGTGTACCGGTGCCGGAAGGTCCGGGGTTAGGGGTTTCGTTGGATGAGGGGGGCATGGAACAAATTATGGCGATGCCGTGGAGCCTTCAGCGGGGATAGTGTAGTGTAGACCGCTTTTCTACTTGACGATGCGGTAGAACTATGTCAGGATAAGATGGGAGTGTTCAGGGCTTGTACACCCATAAACATTAACAGTTTGGTCTAACGGAAGGGGTTGGCATGAAAACGATAGATGCAATTGCGAGAACGTTGAAAGCGCAAGGGATCGAATACTTGAGTTGTTTTCCCACGACATCGATGATTGAAGCCGCAGCCCAAGCAGGTATCCGTCCGATTATCTGCCGGCAGGAGCGGGTTGGGGTGCATATTGCGGACGGATATTCAAGGGTCACAAATGGAGCCACCCCCGGGGTCTTCGCTATGCAATACGGTCCGGGAACCGAAAACAGTTTCGCAGGTGTAGCCACCGCTTTTTCCGACTCGGTTCCGATGCTTTTGTTGCCGCTTGGACACCCAGTTGACAGGCAGGGGGTTTCGCCGCTGTTTCGGTCGGAGGTAAGCTATGCTGCCATCACCAAACGGGTCGAAGTGGTGACCTCTACGGAGCGCATCCACGGTGTAATGCGTCGTTCCTTGGCAGCGCTGCAGCAGGGTAGACCGGGACCTGTGATGGTCGAAATTCCGGCTGACGTAGCGATGCAGGAGGTGGGTGATTTCAATGGAGGCACCTCTCATGTGAAACCCGTCAAATCCCAAGGTGATCCGAGGGATATTGAGGCTGCTGCCAAAGCACTATGCAGTGCCCAGCGTCCTGTCATGATCGCTGGACAGGGTGTTCTGTACGCGGAAGCGACGGAAGAATTGCGGGAACTTTCCGAATACTTAGCTGTACCCGTGCTGACGACATTGATGGGAAAAAGCGCGTTTCCTGAATCGTATCCGCTTGCGTTAGGGTGTGCAACGGGTTCAATGCCCAAAGTGCTGCACCATTTCTTGCACTCCTCCGATCTGATATGCGGAATTGGCTGCAGCTTTACCGATCACGTTATGGCGATGCGACTGCCGGAGGGTAGGACGATTATTCACGCCACAAACGATCCCGTTGACGTTCAGAAAGACCTTGACGCGGACTATCCCATCGTCGGAGATGCCAAGCTAATCCTCCGCCAACTGTTAGAGGCGTGCAAAGATATTACAGGGAATCAGGCTCGGTCAACAGACGATGTGGCTTCACAAATTGCATCCATCAATTCAGAGTGGCTCGGTGACTGGATGCCCAAACTCACCAGTGATGAGACCCCCATCACCCCCTTTCGTGTGATCTGGGACTTGATGCGAGCGATTCCCCCTGAAGATGCGATTGTGACCCATGACGCGGGCAGCCCTCGTGAACGGATGATCAGCTTTTATCGGTCTGCCGGACCGCGTAGCTTTATCGGTTGGGGCAGATCCCACGCGTTGGGCACCGGCTTGGGGCTCATCATCGGTGCCAAGTTGGCGAAGCCGGAAAAAGTCTGCACCTACGTTACGGGAGATACAGCGTTTGGCATGGTAGGCTTGGACTTTGAAACCGCTGTACGGGAAAGGGTTCCTATTATTGTAACGCTGTTTAACAACGGTGGGATGGCAGGCGAAGCGACAGGCGTTGCAGAAGCGGAATATCAGGTCAGCAATCTTGGCAGTGATTACGCAGACCTTGCGCGTGCGATGGGCGGTCGTGGAGAGCGGATTGAAAACCCCGCAGAAATCGTTCCCGCATTTCAGCGTGCCCGACGTGTCACTGAGGAGGAAGGACTTCCAGTATTGCTTGAGTTTATGACAACACGAGAAAGAGGTTCATCCGGTCCCGGCAACGATTTTAAGCCTATATAGCCGGGCTATGGTTAATAGGATTAGGGTAGGGACTGGAGACAAGTACAAAACAGAAACGGGGAGAACCACAATGGTACTCACACCTCAAGAGGTACAACTTTTTCGACATAACGGTTTCGTTAAATTACCGACACGGTTGAACGATGACCTTGTGGCGGCACTGAAAGCAGCGGCATTAAATGATATTGGGCAAGAGGTCGAACCGGTTGCGCGTAATAAAGACGGATGGGTGACTCGCATCTCCGATCTGTGGGGGCGCGGCGGCATCTTTCAGGAGACAATCGTGTGTGACGAAATCCTCAATCCGTTGGAATCGATATTGGGTCCCAATATTGAGTTTGTGCGTAATCGGCATAACCATGTTTATCTTCGTGACCGCGATTCAACTGCTTCGTTAGAACTTCATCGCGATGTGAGACATTGGTCACGCACCATCGTAACAGTGTTGGTCTACCTTGAGGATACCAATCTGGAAAACGGTTGCACCCATGTGGTGCCGGGGTCGCACATATTGCCGGACTTCGTGGATCTGAATGATGGAGAACTCGTGCATCAAATTGCTTTGGGTCAGGTTGTCCCCGTCCCCATGAAAGCCGGTGGGCTACTTGCCATTGACAGCATGATAATTCATTCTGCCGGCACAAATCGGACAGATGGTACGCGTATGAGCATGACATTGGGGTATCATACCCGCGATGAACTTTCTCTTGATAATCCGAAGCGGGTTCTGGTGCGCGGCGAGCGGATTTATAAAGGGAATGATACCAAATTTTAGCCGAAATATGCAAAAGAGATGATCAAGCAACCTGAGGGCAACTACCATAGATGAGAAAATTGGTTCTATTTGATATTGATGGCACGATACTGAGTACAGGCGGAATTGGAGGCAGGGCTCTCTACCAAGCGATCGAGGAGGTCTGCCACGAAAAGAAGATGTTCGGGGACAATCCGACCCCCGCACTTGGACGGGTGCGAATGTCGGGTGGGATGGACACGCAGATTGTACACGATATCTTGGAGGGTGTTCTTCCCGAAAGCACCATCCAGCAACTGCTGCCAGATATTTTTGACCGGATCGCTAAACTCTTGAGAGAAGGCTGCAAAGCGGCAGGTGCGAATGTAATATTGTTGGACGGTGTACGGGAATTAATTTCAGCGGTGGCAGACCACGAGGGGTGTTTGCCCGGCCTTTTGACTGGCAATAATAAAGGTGGCGCGGCTGCGAAGTTGGACGTTTTTAATTTGAACCCCTTTTTCCAATTCGGTGCATTCGGGGACGACGCACGCTCCCGTAATGCGCTCCCAGCTATCGCTGCGTGTCGCGCTTTTGAGAAAACGGGTGAAAGGTTCACCGGTAAAGACATTGTGATTATTGGGGATACACCCCGCGATATTGAGTGCGCTCGTCACGCCGGTGCCTATGCCATCGCCGTGGCTACCGGCACATATTCTCGCGCAGAGCTAACACCATATCAACCGGACGTCCTCTTTGACGATTTGAGCGATACCCAAAACGTCATGGCGACAATTTTGTCCGCGAACGGCGCTCAAGCATAATCTTCGGCGTTGTCTTCGGGGGCGTAGCCGATTTCTTTCCGAGCATTATCGGTGTCCCAGTAGGCGCGTGTGTTATTGGAGATACCATAGTAGATGCCAAACTTCACCGACTCTGCCTCAATGCTCTGTTTGGTCATGTGCACCATATCTCGGTGGCTTAACCAGGTGGACAGGATGCGATCACTTGTCCGATTCTGCACCGACTCCACCGGTTGAAAGGTGCCAATCCGCAGACAAATTACCTGCAGCCCGAATTCATCGACATAGTATCTGCCTAGTGCCTCGCCGTAGGCTTTGCTAGCGCCGTAGTGGCTATCAGGTCGCACCGGCATTTCAGGTTTTGTATAGATACCGTCTATTTCATAGAATCCGGTCACGTGGTTGGTGCTGGCGAATATAACTTGAGGCACGCCGGTTCGACGGGCTGCTTCGTAGATGCAGTAGGTGCCTAAGATGTTGTTTTCGTAAACCGATTGAAACGATGCGCCGACTTCGGGATCCCCAGCCATGTGAACGACCGAATCCACACCGCCTACAACCTCCACCATTTTGTCAAGATCCTTGATGCTCGCTATATGGACCTCTTCGCCCGGCGCTGCCGGTAAAACAGTCCTGTGATAGAGGAGTCGCAAATCGTAATCGTCTTTCAATCCATCGCGCAAGACCCGCCCAATTTTACCTGCTGCGCCTGTAATAAGTATCTTCTTTTGTGACATCTCTGTTACCCTTTCTAATTTTTCATTGAATTAGGAATAGATTTAGTACACCTCATCTATTTTGCCATCTGTTCTGCGTAAAGTCAAGCGTATATCCGGCGAAATATAGAGATGGGCGGATAGCCCAATACAGGTATCCATTGAGGCTATATAGACCGATTTTTCTGAAGCGCTACTGCCAAATGTTTTTCGTTGACATTTCCGCGCAAGCCGATATAATGTCAAATGGATTTCACCTTCTTTTTTGGCTCATGCAAAAAGAATGTGCAAGTCCCGATACATCGGGATTCTGCCTTGCGGAAAGAGCGGAACACGAAGGTAAACCGAGTTTTTTCGGAAAAACTCGGTCTCTATTGCACGATTTCTTAACGTGAGCGTCTTTTTTTATACCGTTTCTGAATAATTTTGTCACACGATTCGGGGCTTGGATCACAATCTAACAGATCGTGCTACAAAAGACATTCAGACGTATTGACATTTTGATGTTCCCAATTTATGGTAGATTTTAGAATTACATAATCCCCCTTATCAGGGGGACTTTGGAAGCTTCGTGAAGGTCGAAGTTATTGGTAAATGTCCACTTATTTCTCTAATTCATCATAGTAAATGCTATCATCTTCACGCTTCAACAATGCGTTATCCTTTACCAGAATTGGTATTATAATCTCTGTAGGTCAAGTATCAATGAACCAATAACCAAATGGTTTTCACGTTTTACGTTTCACGCGCTTAGCGTATGGCGCTTTAATTTTTCATATGAACTAATATCTTTATGGACTCATCAATGGAGGTAATAAACTATGGCACTGCTTGATACGGAAACACAGGTTTCTGTTCTGATTGGCGGATTTACCGGTGGACTGGATCACCCTGAATGTATCAGTTGGGGCTGTGATGGCTTTGCGTATGCCGGCGGCGAACTGGGTCAGATATACCGGATCAACGTGGAGCAGCGGGAATTTGAAGAGTTTGCCAATACTGGCGGATTCGTGGGAGGCATTGCCCAAGATGCGAAGCACCGCCTGTATGTTTGCAGCGGGGGCGTTAAACGGGTTGAACCGGACGGAACGGTGAGCGTCTACTGCGATGGCACGGACGAACAGTCGTTCGAAGCAGCTAACTATCCCGTATTCGATCGACACGGCAATCTGTATGTGTCCCACTCCGGCGGATGGAAAGAGGATAACGGTTGCATCTTTCGGGTAGCTCCGGGTGGTAAGGGCGAGGTCTGGTGTCGCAGTCTCGCGCAGTTCCCTAACGGCGTGGCATTGGACGCCGCCGGTGCATACCTCTATGTTGCCATGAGTCTCAATCCACCGCGTGTTGACCGCGTCGAAATCAAAGCCGATGGCAGCGCTGGGGCTGTTGAAACGCTGGTTCACCTACCGGAGACTGTGCCAGACGGATTGGCGTTCGACACCGAAGGAAACCTATACATCTCCTGCTACCGTCCTGATCGAATCTACCGGCTAACGCCGGACGGACAGCTCGACGTGCTGGCGGAAGATTACGAAGGCACAGCGCTCGCCGCCCCGACAAATATCGCCTTCTGCGGTCAGAACCTCGATCTATTTCTCAGCGCAAACTTGGGACGTTGGCATATAACACACTATGACTTGGGCAAGACGGGAACGCCGCTTAATTA
>JAGWBT010000157.1:0-6568 GCA_021295755.1 Candidatus Poribacteria bacterium | reverse complement strand
AGATGAGAACGAATTGGGTTCGAGAAAAGATCCTCACCGGTCAACCGACTATCGGTTGCTTCATGGGGTTGGGCAGTCCAAACCTTGCTGAACTCTTGGCACATGCTGGGTATGATTGGTTGGTTATCGAAACGGAACATAACGCACTCGATACCGCCCAGATTGAGCACATGCTCATGGCGATCAACGGGACCGAAGCCGTCCCCATCGTCCGCACCCCCTCTGCCGATCCTGTCTTCATCCAAAGGGCGTTGGACATAGGCGGTATGGGAATTCTTGTGCCGATGGTAAAGACTGCTGATGAGGCACAGGCTATCGTTGATGCCACCCGCTACCCACCGCAAGGCACACGGGGCTGGGGACCGTTGCGTGCCTCGCAATACACGGTTGACAATGAAGACTATTTCAACCGGGCGAATGACAATATACTTGTCTTCTTGCTCATTGAGACCAAAGAGGCTGTGGAAAACTTGGCGGAGATCGGGGCTATCCCCGGCGTCGATGTGTTATATATCGGTATGTGGGATCTGTGCCTGTCGATGGGGTTGAACCCGCTTCACATGCCGCATCCAGAGACTGATGCCGTTATTGAACGTGCCTTAGAGATTGGTCACAAAGGTGATGTTGCCATCGGGTTCGGAGATAGCACACCGGAGGGATTGCAGAGGCGACAAGCCCAAGGTTTCACTGTTTTGGGCTACGGTCCTGATTACTACCTGCTTCTACAGGCGGCTCGCGCAGGCTTGGACGCTTTCAAGCGGTCATGGAGGTAGGTTGATGAAATCCGAAAACTCGGTGTCTGCACAAGAAGGTCAGTCCCGATGCTGTAGGTCTGCCGCGCTTCGTCGTGCACTGCAGGAAGCGTTACGAAAAAGTGCCAATCCTGAGAAGGCACCGGGGATGCAGGCTTACATGAAGTCAGAAATGCCGTATCTTGGAGTCCAAACACCGGCACTAAAAGCGATATGTCGAAAAGTTTTCACGGCTCACCCACTTGAGGCCCAGCAATGCTGGCTGGATGCCATTTTCACTATTTGGCGGAATGCGGATTACCGAGAGGAGCGTTACGCCGCTATCAAGCTCGCGGAGCATCGTGCCTACCGTGGTTTCCAGACGCTTGACGCGCTTCCTTGCTACGAGGAGATGATCACCGATGGCGCGTGGTGGGACTATGTCGACACCATCGCCTCCCGGCTTGTCGGCAATCTCCTAAAACAGTATCCAGAGAAGATGAAAACTCGAATGCTTGAATGGGCACATTCGGCCGACATCTGGAAACGTCGCACATCGATTATCTGTCAATTGAGATTCAAGGAGGCTACGGACTTTGAGTTGCTTCGGGCGTGTATTGCCCCGTCCATTGAGCGCCGGGAGTTCTTCCTTCGCAAGGCGACCGGTTGGGCGCTGCGCGAATACGCCAAGACCAATCCGGACGAGGTTGTCGCCTACATCATGGACAACGCCCACCGGCTAAGCACACTCAGCAAACGTGAGGCTTTACGCATCCTCCTCAAGACCGGTGATATAGCCGCTGTGCCGTAATTGTACGTAAAGGGTAGGGTGTGTGGATGTGCTTATTACTAGCACGTCGTTATAGGTGAGTGTCGTATCATCGTGGAAGCCGATACAATCAACGTTTCAGGTGTTGACCTGCATGGGCGCGACAATCAAAACTTCCGCCGTAATGGACTTCGTAGATGTACTCATAAACTGCTTCCGATACGCGCCGTAACGTATCGGATCGGCGTCTCACCCATGACCAAAAAGCTTCGGAACGATTGCGATTGCTGGTTTTGGTTTGGTCTTCAATTATGCCAGTAAAGATGTAAGCCCGCTGTTTCCCTTGCGGACCGATGATTGCCAAAATACCGCTATCGGCGACCAAACCGTAAACGGTTCCGGTTTTATGATACACACGAACATTTGACGGTATACAGGTTTTATCGTGCATACGATCACCGTTCGGAAGTCCCAGATAATATTTCATTTTGTTTGAATATGGTAGGTTCCCAAGCCACAACTGATTATAGAACTTATTCAAATCACGTGCTGAGGTCATGTTCCGATAAGTTCTACCGCCGGCGGGAATGTATTCAACGATGCGAGTCTGATTGAAGTAAGGATAGTTCCATTTTAGGATTCGCTGCACGCCGCGCGGACCACCGAGCAATCTGATGAAATGGTTGGTCGATGTATTGGCACTTCTTTGGATCATCTGACGGAGTTGTTGGCGATTCTTAGCAGTATGCTCAAGTCGTTTGTGTTTCACCTCATGAAAGTAAGCAAGCATTATAAAGTTCTTGATTAGCGAAGCGGCCATCATTGTTTGGTCTTCATTGATTGAGACCACTTTTTTCTGCTTAGTCACATCATAGACAACAAAGCTGGTTCGGTCTGTGCTTCCCAGTACACCCCTGAACCGCAGTCCCTTGATGTATAGATCGATGTCCGCCTCAAGATTGGAATCGACAGTGATGTCGAATTGCAGCGGTGTAGGCCTTTGTTGGCTAGGTCTTTGCGGTGTGGGTTTTTGCTTGCTTGACGGTTGCTTACTTGGTCCAGACGGGTAACGCTGATCCGGAATTGGGTAGGCAGCATCATACCCTTTCGCTTTCGTTACTCCTGCTTGACGAAGTAACTTCGCGTGATTCATTGCGACCCGATGGGCAGTCTCATAATTGCCATCCCGATCATAGATGACACCGTATTGCCCCTTCGCGTTCCGTACTACCTTGATCTGCTTTGCGATATTTGAACCTAGTGCTCGCTTAACTTTGCTAGCATATGTGTTAGCATACTGCTGCTTACTCCCCCAAAAATAACTCACATCATAAGTTCTCGATGCAAACGACGCGGACACGGGCAATAGGAAACTGATTAAACTACAAATGAATAAATGCGGATGTATTTTCGTCATAAAAAAGATAATGCGGATAGTACATCAACGTTTCACCATTTCGTTGACAGGCACACCATTTTTGGCTATGCTATTCCGGAAATAGTTTGAAACGTCACCGGGGTGCCTCTATTATGCGGCTGATTGGCCACAAAAGAGGATTGGTTGGTTAATGCAGGTGAGGTGATGTTATCTTATCTCACCTTGACCGAAACGGTGGGGATATTTGCTGTAATTCTGTTGGATCTGTGCGTCCAATTGTGCTATGATAGCATAAAGACGTGCCAAACTTTCAAAGGTTTAACCAATAAAAGGAACGCATAGCGGAAAAACGATAATCCTTTTGACTTATACCAAACCCAGACAGGAAGCAAACATACCCCTTACAATAAATACAATCTTTTCTTCGCAACAGTAGCAGCACTTCAGCGTTTTCCTGCGGAAGGAATCGGAAAGTTGGCGGACTGCCGACGATACTCAAGAGTGGGAGACACGCCAGTGGGAAAATCCCCGTCTTTCGACCGATGAATCGACAACATACCTCCTAGCTGAAAATCAACGGCTGCAATCACAATTTGGTTTCTAGTAAATCAATAAAATCTCTATCCTAATCCTCGAAAAATTGCGTTTTTTTATTATATCGTTTAATAATCTCTGCGTCAAGAGGGGTTTGGTCCAGAAATAAGAATCATAGGTTAATATCGTGAAACAGCAATTCAAACCAAACATATTAATCATAGATGACGAGGCGAGCATCTGCGAATCGCTGCAAGGTATTTTCGAGGATGAGGGATACAACGTTGTAACCGCTTATAATGGTGAGCCGGGGATTCGTTATGTTGCAAGTGAGCAGATTGACTTGGTGTTTCTGGACATTTTAATGCCCGGCGGCTTTGACGGACTTGAGACCCTACGACGAATTAAGCAGATATCCCCCGATACGGAAGTCATCATGATCACCGGGCACGGTACATTTGAGCTTGCATTAGAGGCTGGGAGCATAGGTGCACTCGACTTTTTTGGAAAACCTCTTTCGTTGGATATTGTACTGGCTAAAGTGGAAGAAGCTACCCAGAAAATTGAACGCAGGCGTGCGCACCCATCAGCGGAAAGCGGCGATTTTGAACGTCCGATTATTGGCACTAGCCAACCGATACAGGAAATGTTGGCAAAGATTCGGCAGGTTGCCCCGACAAATGGGCGTGTTCTTATCACCGGCGAAAGTGGTACTGGAAAAGAGCTGATTGCCTACGCCATTCACAACCTCAGTCCACGCGATAAAGCTGCTTTTGTCAAAGTGAACTGTGCGGCTATCCCAACAGATCTCATTGAATCCGAGCTTTTCGGGCATGAACGTGGCGCGTTCACCGGTGCATCAAGTCGACGCATTGGGAAATTTGAGCAGGCTGATGGTGGCACCATCTTTCTCGATGAGATTGCTGATATGAGTCCATCAACGCAAGCAAAGGTACTTCGTGTCCTTGAGGAGCAGGAATTCGAACGGGTCGGCGGCGGACAAACCGTGCATGTTGATGTCCGTGTCATTTCTGCGACGAACAAAGACTTACAGGAAGAGATTCAGGGCGACAAGTTCCGTGAAGATCTCTACTACCGATTAAATGTTGTGCCTCTTCACATCTTACCTTTGCGCGAGCGGGTTACGGACCTCCCTTTACTTATCGATTATTTTTTGTCTCGCTTCTGCCGAGAAAACCAGAAACCGACCATGACAATACACGAAAACGCGCTGGAGATATTGAGCGGATACCATTGGCCCGGCAATGTCCGAGAACTTCGAAATATGATAGAGCGACTTGTCATCTTGTGTCCTCGCGAAACTATTGGGGTTGA
Organism: Candidatus Poribacteria bacterium; assembly: GCA_021295755.1. NCBI lineage: Bacteria > Candidatus Poribacteria > Candidatus Poribacteria bacterium. The sequence goes on along the minus strand of JAGWBT010000157.1, from coordinate 1,821 downwards.
CGACTTACCCATGGAACTCAGTCGTCGCGGCGATCCGTCTCTGGTTAGCACAGAGACCCCACTCAGAGAGGCAAAAAACGAGTTTGAGCATCATTTTATCCGAAATCGTCTTGAAACGAACGACTGGAATATCACCGAAACTGCTAGGCAGCTTGGCATTGAACGCACAAATCTGCATCGCAAAATGCGGCAGTATGATATCAAACGTTAAAGGAGAAATTCTCATGAGTACAATGAAAGCCGCGATTTACACAGGCATCGAACAAATTAGCATTCAAGAGGTGGGATACGAGCCCCCTGCGCCGGGGTACGTCGGCATCGACACCAAGCAAACCGGAATCTGCGGGAGTGACCTCCACAGCTATTTTGGGCACTGGGATCAATCGCATACCCACGCCGCCGGCCACGAAACCTGCGGCACTGTTATCGAGCTGGGTGAAGGTGTTACGGGGCTTCAACCGGGTGATAAGGTCGCGATCGAATTTTTCTCACACTGTGGACGCTGCCTCTACTGCCGAAAGGGCTATTACAATCACTGTTCGGAACGCCAATGGGTTTCACACAATGCGCACGGGGGCTTTGCAGAGTACACAAATGCCCATATTTCAGGACTCTTTAAGCTGCCTGAAAGCATGAGTTTTGAAGAAGGAGCTTTGGTTGAGCCGCTTGCGGTCTCCTACCGTGCTGTGGGGCAAGCCAACGCGAGCTATCAGGACCGGGTTGCAATTATTGGCGGCGGAACCATCGGACAGTTCGCCCTCGCAGCGGCAGTGGCAGCAGGGGTCAAAGAAACTTTAATCACTGTCAAGTATGATCAGCAAGCTAAATTGGCGAAGGAATTAGGTGCTGACCATGTGGTCAACATTGGCGACACGGATCTTAAAGAATATGTCAACGATTTGACGAGTGGTTTGGGAATGGATGCTGTGATTGAGACCGTTGGGGGTGGACAGAACTTCGATGCTGCGATGGGCATCGTCCGGCGACACGGAACAGTTGTGCTCGTGGCAGGATATTTTGAGCCGTTGGAAGTAGATCTGAGCCGTATCGTTTGGTCAGAGGCAATTGTCACTGGCTCTAACTGTTACGGCTTCACCGGCATGGACACCGATTTCGGCGCAGCGATTGAACTCATCTCGTCCGGTAAGGTTGATGCGACTAAGCTGGTGACCCACCGGTATCCACTGGAGGACGTTGTTGAAGCGTTCAGGGTTTCCGCCGACAAACGTTCCGGCGCGATTAAAGTGCATTTGCGCCAGTGAACTTTTAACTACTTGAGGGAATTATGAAAATACTGGAAACAATCCCAATGCTTTAGGGTTGGGTCAAACGGCGTAATTTTAGTTAATTTTCACGGTAAAAAGTGTGATACTTGTTTCGTCTTTCGGTGGGAGAGTTGCACCCCGTCGCATGGCGGTGTCTCCCACATCCTCTGCAACAGGAATCGAAAGACGGAAAGACAATCCCATGTTAAAAACCCACAAAATCGCTTTAGATCCCAACAACGTTCAGGCAACGCAATTCGCTCAACATTGTGGTTATGCCCGTGTAGCCTACAATCATGTCCTTGCAGATTTTAAGGATGGTTTAGACAATGACGAATGGCGTAGCCATATAGAGTTAAACAAACGCTTTAATGCTATCAAGCGTGATACTTATGAATGGTGTAGTCAACTCAATCAACGTGCTGCCCATAATGCGATTTACTTCAACTTCCAAGATGCTATCAAGCGTTGGAAGTCAGGTCAGAGTCTATTTCCCAAGTTCAAGAAGCGTTCTAAAGGACAGCGTTTCCAAGCAGACGCAGGCAGAGGCACAACT
>JAGWBT010000156.1:414-11134 GCA_021295755.1 Candidatus Poribacteria bacterium | reverse complement strand
AGCAGCGCCATGTCCACATCCGCATAATCCATCTCGGCGTTCAAGCTGAAAGGTGTGAATTCACAACTTCGGAGGTTGGGTGGGTAGAAATGCTTGGTGTATTCTTCGCCTTCGTAGTTCCAGACGACTCTGCCGCGGGGGTGATTGATTCGAAATCGGACATCAGGAAGGTTGGATAAATCGCGGCGACCTTCGGGGGCAAGGATATCTGAGGGACCGGGTGCGCGGTCTCGAATCCGAAACGCTGGCTGATGGTGCACCGCATGCGATGCCTGGACCCACTTGAGGTGTTCTTCGCTGCTGGCGTATCCGCGTGGGCTATCCGCCGGTTCAAAACAGTATGCGTGGGAGTCGATGATCATTGTATCGTTCCTTTCTTCGGTGCTGTTGCCGACGGTCATCTCTAGTTTAACACAACCGCAGAGACGCGGAGGGCGCAGAATTTCTAAACACTGATTGGGGCGAGGTAACCTCGCCCCTAGAAATCCAGAAGCGTAAAGCAACTGGGCTATGTATTGTTGGGTTTCACGATACTCGTTCAACCCAACCTACGCGCTACCGCCCCGCTAAGATCGGGATTCAAAGCAACTGGGGCTTTGAGGGTCGGGCAAGAGAATTGTGTCTCTACCGTACATACTGTGCGAGGTAGTCTCGTGAACGCTTGAGTCCATCGGATTCTGCCTCCCAGGTTTTCCAGTAGCGATAGTCTTCGAGCTCAACGCTGACAATTCCGTCAAACCCTTCATCCTCAAGCCGTTGAACAACCTTGAGCCAATCGACGACCCCATCGCCGGGGATGGTATATCGCCACCAATCCTCGCCAAAACCGCGTGAGGCATGGAAAGTCGGTCCCAGATTGCCGTGGAGGTAGAGTGCCTCCTGATCGAAATCGGTATCCTTGCCGTGGACATGCACGACGTGAGCGGCAAATTCGTTGAGCATCCGTATGTAATCAATTCCGATGCGGACTAAATGCGACGGGTCATAATTCACGCCGAGTCCTCTCGGACACTCTGCAAACATGGCTCGCAGTGTTTCGGGGGTGCAACCGAGCGCGGGACAGTGGGGCGAGGGACCGGGGTAACCTTCGACGGAAATGGTAACGCCGCGATCTGCGGCAAACGCTGCGATTGGTGGAACGGTTTCCTTCCATAGGTCGAAGACTTTCGCCCGTCCGATGGTTGGGTCTGCCGGCGAGAAAACGCAGAACATGAGTTGGACATCGTTATCGGCAGCGGCTTGAATGGCGGCTTTTGCGGCTTCTGCCCCCGCTGCTTGCTGAGATTTATCAACGCTCAATAGATCGCCAGTGCCCGGCATGTCTGAGGTACCAATTGCCAATCCAGCGTTTCTTGCTATCTCCACAATTTCGGGTGTGACGCTGCTTATATCGACGGCATCAAAACCGTTATCGGCACACCAACGACAGAACTCATCAAAGGGGAGCTCACGCGCTGTCCCCGGTATACGTAAACCAATTTTCATAGAAGTCTCCTTTTATTATTTGGGTATTTAACTACCCGGTTATTAAGGATTATCTGTTGCGTTTTATCGCTCCCCACGTTGTTACTATGTTGTCTTTTGGGGAAACGTTCAGCACCGAGGGATCATACTCGTTTACTGTTGGGACGACCCCTAGTCCTGAAAATCCGCCAAACGCGTAGATTTTGTCGTCTACTTTAGACACTGATAGTCCTCCTCTTGCTAGAGGCAGCCGACTCCCACCCTCCGCGATCCACACACCGTCGTTTGGGGTAAAAATGTCTACTCTTGAGAGGCGACTGACGTTATCTGAAGCGGTTCCTCCGATTGTGTAGACCTTTCCATCCACGGTTTCGACACCTAAGCCGATGTTTGGCACCGGCATTTTGGGTTTGCGTGTCCACCGATCTTCCACGGGATCATACATTTCGACAACGTCAAAATACCGTATTCCGCCATGGGTAGTTTCTTTGAAGGTTCCACCCCCGCAGACATAAATCTTTTCTTCGAACACTACTGCGGCATGACCGCCCCTCGCTGTTGGCATATCCGCTTTCCGAGTCCAGGTGTCTCCTTCAGGATTGTACTGAAAGACGGTTGCGTAAACATCGTCGGGAAAGTCCCAGCCACCGATGAGATAAATCTGTCCATTGACGACACTTGTCGTCATCCGGTCCATCGGGGCCGGCATCCGCTTTTTCCGTGTCCATTTATCTTTCGCCGGATCGTACATTTGGACAGTATCAAGTGGTTGGAAAGCGACTCTGTGACCACCAAAAACATAAATCTTACCACCAACCGCGCTCGCGGCGATTCCGCCTCTTGGCGTTGGCATATCGGCTTTCCTTGTCCAAATGTTCCTCTGTGGGTCATATTCGTCCACGGCAGCGCGCGAGCCTCCATTGAGTCCGCCAATGGCATAAATCTTACCGTTGACGACGGCAGTTGCTAGCTGCATCCTCGGTGATGGCATATCCGCTTTCTGCGTCCATTTCCCCTGTTTCGGATGGCTCGCCGGAGGAAAAATCAGCAGTCCGCCTAATATTGAGCTAGCTAAAAAGAAAATGAAACGGGCCTTCGTGTGTTTTTGCCATTTTGTAAAGATCATGTTAATCACGCTCCGTTTCTATTGCGACTCCTCCTTCAATTAGCTCCAAGGTGTCGCGGGCAATCATCAGTTCCTCGTTGGTTGGAACGACAAGGAGCTTGACAGGAGCATCTTCCCGATGAATAGATTTTTCCACCTCACCCGACAGATTTTTTTCTTCGTCAAGGTGAACTCCTAGAAATCCGAGGTTCTCGCAGATTGTGGTGCGGAGAGACGCGGCGTTCTCGCCGATCCCTGCGGTGAAAATTAGTGCATCCAAACCGCCGAGAACGGCCGCATATTTTCCGATATATTGTCTCACACGATAGGAGAACATCTTTAGTGCAAGTGTCGCCTGCGGATTGCCCTCCGAAACAGCTTGGAATAGGTCTCGAACATCTGACGCTATGCCTGAAACGCCAAGCAAACCGCTCTCACGGTTGAGCATTTGATTGATCGTGTCCGCGGACATCTGTTCTTCCTCCATCAGGTGAAAAATAATCGCGGGATCAATGTCGCCACAGCGGGTCCCCATCATCAAGCCTTCAAGTGGGGTGAGTCCCATGCTGGTATCAACGGATTTCCCCTGATCTATCGCCGTGATACTACATCCATTTCCGAGATGGCAGGTAATCAGCTTAAGTGATGTCAGTGAGTGTCCGAGGATTTCTGCCGCTCGCGTTGACACATATTGGTGTGATGTACCGTGAAAGCCGTACCGTCGAATACCGTGCTGCTCATAAAGCGAGTAGGGGAGCGCATACATATAGGCGTAATCTGGCATCGTTTGATGGAACGCTGTGTCGAATACGGCGACGTGTGCAGCATTTGGCAACGCTTGACGACAGGCGCGGATGCCACCCAAATTATACGGATTGTGCAGTGGGGCAAGGGGAACGCATTGATTAATCGCTGTCTCGACCTCGGAGGTGATTAGTGCGGATTCAGCGAAGCGACTCCCTCCGTGGACGACGCGATGTCCAACGGCGGCGACGTCATTGAGATTTTGAAGGATACCCTTTTCTGTGTCGAGAAGTGTTGCAAAGATTGAATGGAAAACCGCTTCATATTCCATTGGCGGAACGCTGGTCTGATATGTAACGTTATCATGCCGCTCATAGAACAGATTCGGAGATGGGGACCCCAGTCGGTCGATTTGTCCCTTTGCCAGACATACTTCGTCTGTCATTTCAAAGCATTGGTACTTGACAGAAGAGCTGCCGGCGTTAATTGTGAGTATTATGGACATAGACATAAAGCGTGGCGCGTAGTACACAATGAGTGATCGAACCGCCCCGATCCTTGATCGGGAGATTCAGAGCAGCTTGACCGTCTGAACTATCGTGAGATTCTGTTACTCTTACTCAACCTCTGTTCGGTCAATTTTAAGATAGCGAGGACACAAAGTCAAGCGGAAAGTTAGGCGTTGACACTTTAGGACTAGGCGTGATACTATGATGATTTATAATGACAACCGACGACATCCTATCCGGGTTGCAGAACCAGACCATCGGACGGCGGATCCACACCTACGATCGGGTGGGTTCAACAAACGATTTGGCGCTACAATGCGGCGTTGACGGTGCAGAGGAAGGCACACTTATCCTAGCAGAGAGCCAAACCCAAGGGCGGGGACGGCATGGCAGAAAGTGGCTTGCACCCCCTGGATCGAGCATCCTTGGATCGATCATCCTGCGACATCGGCTTCGTGCGGATCAGGTCGGTTTACCGAACCTCATCGGTGCAGTCGCCATCGCAACGGCGACCAACGAGTTGACGAATCTTTCGGCACGGATTAAGTGGCCCAACGATGTGCTGATTCAGGGGAAAAAGGTGAGCGGCGTCTTGACGGAGCTGGAATACGATCGACATCGGCAGCCATTTTTTGTGATGGGGTTCGGGGTCAACGTCAATATGACAAGCGCAGACTTGCCTGAAGAACTTCGCGCTTCTGCTACCTCTTTGCGAATAGAAAGTGGCCGGAAAATCTCCCGTGTCGTACTGCTCCAAACTATCCTACACAGGCTTGAAGAAAACTACCTCCGCTTGAAACGTAGTGATACTGAACCGATTATTGCAACCGGTAACAGGCTATTACATTTTTCTGGCGATTGGGCCCAGATTAACACAGCCGATGGGATCTTTTGTGGGGAAACCGAGGCGATTGATCAGGATGGTGGGCTGCTACTCAAAGATATGAACGGAAATCGACGGAAATTTCTGGTTGGAGAGGTCCTCCAAACTGGACAAATGACACCGAAAAATTAGAAAACAAAAGGAAAGATTCTGCTATGGCTATTGGAACGAAAAACAGAGTTATCAAAGGATGTGGTGCGCATCATATTGCTGTGCATACGCGCGATTGGGAGGAATCGCTGCGACTTTATCGCGATGTGCTTGGTATGGAGATTATCGCGGAATTTGGATCGCCAGAGCGCAAGATTCTCTTATTGGATATGGGGGATGGAAGTCACATGGAGCTTTTCCAGCCGACTGCAGATGGACCCAAACCGGGCGATCCCGCGCCGAACAACCCGGTGCACCATTTTGCATTGACGACAACGGACATCCATGGAGCGATCGAGCATGTCCGCGAGGCGGGATATGAGATTACGGTCGAACCGCGCGACGTAAACATTGGGGGGTTACAGGTTACGATTGCTTTCTTCAGAGGACCTAATGGTGAGAGCGTCGAGTTCTTTCAAACGAATTGATGTGTGAAACGTGAGATTTCATAGGAGTTATTCATGCAGGTTGAAATTGCCCGACATGCCCTTGACCGCGTACCTCTGTCAATCATCTTTGACGACTCCACGGTGTTGGTCAATCTGAACTACTTCTTTATGCGCGATCGGAATCTTGTGGACGGGGAGAACCGTCGATGGCAGGATGTGCCTGTTGTCCATCCGGAGTCATTCGTCCGCGAATTCGCTGAGTGGTGTCTTGAACACGGTGTGCGGGGAAAGTATAGCGTTGTCCCGTGCCCCGCTGCCTTAGGGCGTATTGACGAGGGATTGCCGCTCTTTAGCAAGGCGCAGCAAGAGAGTTGGTTGCAGATGTGCCGAGAGGTTATCACCCCCGCCTACGACATTACGCCTGAGATGATTACGCATACTGTTGTTGTCGATCCGACAACCTGTAAACCCTTGGAGTCGGGGATCTGGGAACAGTACGATTGGAATAATCTGCCTGTTGATCAGGAGGAATTGGTGATCGACTACATCACCACCGCCTGTCAGATTTTGGATAATGTTGGCTTAACGCCCGAAGGGGTTACTTCCCCCGGTGGGTTTGGCAACCCGCTCGATTTCTATGCGAGGGTTGTTGGTATTGCAGCACGCGAGGTTACAGGGAATCCCACGCCCTACTTTTTCAAGCGGGTCTCTGCCGATGGTCCTGTCGAAACGCCTGTTTGGTATGCAGATCGGGAGACAGGTACAGCGGTAGGTGAGATTATCGCCTCTACCGGCGATTGGACCGGTTCGTGGACCGGTTACGGCGAGGTCAATGTCGATAAATATATCACCGCAGACTTGCAGGGTGGACGCCTGCCTGCCGTCATTGATGCGGGTGATCCGGCGGTGCTCATTAGCCACTGGCAGGGGTTTTACGGGCTGCACAACGATGACCGTCGTGGCTTCAACGCCTTCAAGACCGTCGTCCGCCGTTTGAAGGAGCGCGACCCGAATGGCGAACGGACACACTGGCGCAAATGCAGCGAGATCACAAACTATGCGTGCGCACGAGAGATGGCTGAAGTGAAGGTGGACGACAATACGATTCGACTTGACCTGCCGGTGTGCGTCCCTGATTTGACGCTTCGTTTGACCGATGTTGATGTGCGAGGCGTTTCCGTGGATGGGGAAGGCCTGACTCGCGCTGGAAGCCGTGCCTCGTGAACAACACCACCTTTATTGCGTTCAATCCAACGCATCGTCGGCCGGTTATTGCGGTTCAAGTTTAGGTGGGAAATGGATATCACTTTATTTATTATTTGTATTACCTTCACGAAGCCGGGCTAACACATCAACACTGTTTTCAACCTCACCGGAGTGGGTGCTAATTTGATTGCGTACCGTCTCCAGTTGAGTGATAATACTTGCTATTGAAATTTGGTGGTTTACCTGAGATGACTTGTTGGCTTTGACACGATCTGATTTAAAGATTATCATACTATTGAGTCCGCTTTTAGAGTTCCTTGCTATTCCCCCCACTTTTATATCTACTATTGTCTTGATAATACTATTATTGTTCTAAAATGAAAAGCCATATTTTGTTAAGGAATCCAACCCATTAGTTTGTTTGTATATTCTCAAAGTCTTGTAAAACTGTTGAAAAGGAGTCAACCTATGAGCGTTTCATTCAACAATGCGCCTGTCCTGCTCACCGATGAGCAGATGCGTCAATACATTGTTGATGGCTATGTTATGCTAGAGCCGTCCGTTCCCGATGACCTACATGAAACTATCCGCGGGAAACTTGCAGACGTTTTGGAAGCGGGCATCAATCCGGGGAACAACGTACTGCCACGGGTGCCGGAGATGCGGCACATCCTCAACAGTCCTGAAGTACGTGGCGCATTGATAAGTGCGTTGGGCGAGGGATATATCGAACACCCGCACCGTTACTGTCATCACTTGGGGCCGGTTACTGACCCAGATCCTGAACCGGAAATCAAGTTAGCTGCAAACTGCCACCAAGATTCATATACCCCTTTAGGCAGACCCCGGCAGCACTATTCCCGTTTCGCTAGGATTATGTACTATCCACAGGACACGCCGATTGAACTGGGACCGACCCATGCCATCCCCGGCACACAATTCCATAAGCGCCTGACCGATGAGGATCGGGCACAAGCCATTCCAATGGAAGGAAAAGCGGGCACCGTGTCGCTGACGCATTTCGATGTGGGTCATGCCGCGGGTGTCAACCTCCTCAATCAACCGCGCGATATGATAAAGTTTATTTATGTCCGTGCATCAGAGCCTACTGCCCCGTCATGGGATTGTCAAAACCTCCAGTGGCAGAACCCAGCTGCTATCGAAACACCGCACAATTTAGAACTAGTATGGTCTCACATGTGGGATTGGTTGTGTGGGAAACGTGACCGCTATGAAAGTTTCCGAAGCAATGGTGTACAATCGACAAAAAATCGTGTGTCCCAATATATCGCCGCTTTGGGAGAGGATCGGGATTTAGCTGACCGGTTGAGAGCGATTTATGATTTGGCTGGGCTCGGTTCCGACGCCGCCGAAGCTATCCCTGCCTTGATCGCCATGTTGGATAACGATCATCAGGCGGCGCGGGTAGCTGCAATCTATACGCTCGGCGCAATCGGAGACCCCGCCGTTCCACCGTTGATGGAGAGGTTGAAAGCGGCGGGTCAGCGAGAAAACGCGCATCCAGTCCCGGAACCTTGGAACGAAGGTGCCATTTCGATGGAAGATGCAGCGCACGCCTTGACCGCTATTGGGCGGTCCGCTGTTCCTGCTTTGACCGAAGCGCTTGAATCTTCAAGTGAGTGGGTCCGCATTAATGCCAGCTTTGCCTTAGGCGAATTGGATTCCCATGCAGCAAGTTCTGTATCAAAGCTGACAGCATGTCTAAAGGATGATTCACATCGCGTGGTTCGTACAGCGACGGACTCGCTAGGAAGCATCCATCAGGGGGCAGCGACGTTTATCCCACATCTTAGCCGCTTGCTGACAGAGAATAGAGTGGACTGGCACGAGGAGGAGCGTCGTGGGTGGACAACTCAGGATCAGGTTCGGACTAACGCGGCGATGGCGTTTACACGGTTGGGGAAGGACGCTGCAGGTGCCGAGGATGTTTTGTTCCACGCACTGGATGATTCATGTGGGCATGTAGGTGCTTTTGCGATGGACGCTTTGAGACGCATTGATTCGCCGGCCGCTCGACAGGCTGTTATGGCGTACTTGGAAGCCCAACGTTGGGATGAATCTATCACAAAGGATAGGCAGTTTTGAAAAGGAGGCCAATAATGATTCTCGCTTTTTCCCCTATATCGTTTGGACGTCAAGTGGCCCTTACATGTGCTACGTTTAGTGCATGTATCCTATTGATGTTGCTTCTTGGAGGTTGTTCAGAATGGCGAGAAGAAGATGAAATCGTATATTCATATCCTGCCAATTGGCCAATTACACCCTTAACAGGGGCAGAAATCGAGGAAGTCTCACAATGCCGTCTTGAGGAGATTGCTGCTGAACGGTATCCCAACGATAACTTAAAATCAGTAAGCATTGATGAATTACCCGATGCTTACAGTCCTAAATCCGCATGTGATTGGGCTGTATTAGCAACGGCGTACGCCGAAAGGGTTTTGGACGATGATGCTTTACCGGAATCTGCAAAGGAAGCTTTTATAGAAGCAATTTCACGTAATTACGGTTTTGCGGTGACAGCACCACTGTTCTACCGATATTTTGGCGAAGTTTCCTTGGTAGAATCGCCTCCGTTTGTAAAACAGGAGATTACCGCAGTAAAAATTGATTACACATGGGTGGGCTTGGCTGGTTCCGGTGAGCCCGAAAAGTTCAGCTACTCTGTAAAAATTGAGCAAGCCCATACCAAGCCTGTTGTATCTGCCACTGTTATACCGGAGTCATCAGTCCCCAATTTAAGCCTGGAGGCGCTAGACCCAGACAAAATACAAGCTCTTGGTCCAGCCCTGGCGGACTTGCTGCCTATTGAATCTCAGTTTGAATTTGTTGTCTGTACTGATAACTATCCCGATTGGTCGATTTCGCTGACTTTCAAGGATGGCACTCAGCTAGACTTAATAACCAACGGGAGTAACTTCCTATTTGCCGGTGGCCCGTGGCAGACGAAAATTGATGGCCAGAATTATGTTCAATTTTCATTTGGGTTTGTAGAAGCTATCATTGATTTATTTGAAGCCTTAGGTCTACCGTTCGGGAGTCCAGCGGGTATGGTTTGTTGGGGCGATACTCTTTTTGAGAAAGCCTTTCCTGATTGATGTATTTCTATCACGTTTACTTGCGGAGTTTGCTGCCAGATGGTTACGCTACCAATCAATCAGGCTGCCAGTCGGTCTACTTGCATCCTGACCGGCAATCTGATAAGGTCAGGTCAGATTAAGCGAGTCCATAACGGAGGCTGATACATTGACGAAGCAGATTGAGACTTGTGTGTCGCAATTAAGAGAGGTGGGTTGGTGCGTGGTAGAGGGTGTTATCCCCGGTAATGAAGTGGAGACGATTCGACAGCATGTGGAAGGCGCCCATCTGGAGGCGACAGCCGAATATGAAGCAGCCGGTGGTTCACTCGGTCGCCAGACGGACAAAGATGGAGGACCTGGGAAAAACGTCATCGCCTACATTCAGCCGTTGGCTCCCTACTTGGCGGAGAAGCGGGTGCTTGGTGTAATTAGGACAATGCTTGACCCACATGTGCGGATTGCGCAAACTGAGTTTAAGACCCGACCACCGAATGACTATAACAAGATGTATCGTTCTTACCATTCGGATTGGCCCCACGATCTGTCGGATAGGGACCGAGCGGGTGCTGTCCGTCAACCGTTTCCCGACGTTACGATGGGATTGACGACGATATGGCTGCTCTCACCATTTGGACCTGAAAGCGGTGGCACGTGGGTGGTGCCGGGAAGCCACCAGGATCTGCGCAATCCGAGGGGACCAGAAGACGGAATTGACGAATTTAAGCCTATTCCCGGTGAAATGCAGGTCTCGGGTCCCGCGGGTAGTGTGGTGATAATAGATAGCCGTATTTGGCACTCGAACGCCGCCAATCCCAGCGATAAGCCGCGAGTGGCGATTGTGGTGCGTTATGTGCCGTGGTGGGTGAGTGTGGAGTTTGGTGGACGTAACAATGCGATCGTTCCACGGCACGTTTACGAGGCGTTCCCGGAGGAGGTTAAACCGCTGTATCGGCACCGGGTCAACGGAGTAACATACAACATTTCTTGAGGATAGCGGTTATCTTTGGTTTAGCAATAACGGGATCCGTTTGAAGGGTAGTGCAGTCGAGGAAGCAGCTGAAGCAGAGGAGGTTATCATGAAAGAGAATAGCGGAGATAGACTCGCCGGCAAGGTTGCCATTATAGCCGGTGCGGGTGGAGGTATGGGGCGGTCTACACCCCTGTGGTTTGCG
>JAGWBT010000156.1:0-322 GCA_021295755.1 Candidatus Poribacteria bacterium | reverse complement strand
TACCACCACCCAAGGCGGCGTTAAGATGGTAGATGCCACCATGGATCGGTGGGGACAAATCGATGTGTTGTTCGATAATCTGGGAGACGCCGCTGCGAGTGGATTACGGTTGCACGAAACCGATGAGGAGGCGTGGAAGTATCTGGTCGACATCAACCTCCACACCGGTTACATGTGCGCGCAGGCAGCAATCCCAAAAATGCAGGAGCAAAAGCAGGGATCGATAATCTTTGTATCGGCTGCGGGTGAAACCCGACAACGCGCCAACGCCGGTTATGGTGCAGCGAAATGGGGACTGATAGGACTCACCCGTAATCTCGCG
>JAGWBT010000155.1 GCA_021295755.1 Candidatus Poribacteria bacterium | reverse complement strand
GAAGGAGAGGACGTAAGACCATCTTCGGATGGCTGTCCTTGTTGATAGCGCAATTACCGTTCCTAAAGGACGAAAGAATCCTCCTCCTTTAGGGCGGGGAGTATGTCAAAAAACGGAGGACTTAGCTTATGTTGGCACCACACGGATGGGAACCCCGGTGTGGGTTAACCGAGTGGTTGCGGAGGCAGATTATGTGTTGGGTGTCGGGGGATGTTCTCCTTCGCTTTTTGGGTGGCACGGTGGAGCAGGTATCATTCTGCCGGGCGCGTCCGGGCGCGACACCATCCGACACAACCACACCTATATCCTGATGGATCGCCCGATTAGCGGGTGGGGACCGGGCAATCCCCAACGGGAAGATGTGCAAGATGCCGGCGATCTCGCGGGTTTCAACATGAAGGTCGATTTTACAGCGAACACCGTTTTTGCTGGGTATCACCGGGAAGAATGGCCCATCGCTGTGGAATACTGTCAAACACACACCATGATGCCCGTTGAACCGGCAGACATCTATATTATGGGGATTGGTGAGAGTGAAAACCTTGCGTGCCTCTATATGAAAATTGAAACGGCCGAGCAGGTGATTCGTGAGAACGGAATCGTCCTCCTCATCTGTTCCGCCCATGAGCAACCTGATGTTTCGGACTGGTCAGAGGAACGTGCCCTGCAACAAACGATTGATTCGACAGACGCTTGGATGGATAACAGTGGAACATTGAATACGAGTGAAGATCCGTTGGCACTCGATCTCCTCGCCCGTTTCCGATTGATGCAGCTGCCGTTGAGTCGTCTCGCGCAAATTCTGACTCGACGCGAAGGAGAGCCACGCAGCACCTGCATGTCTTGGAGTCATCGCCGCGCTATTGAGCGGGGACGAACGTTTGTTGTAACTGAAATGGAGGAAGATCTGGCATATTCTTACGGCTTCGCTTGTGCGACGCGCTCCTTTGACGACGCCCTCCAAAAGGTATTTGGTGAACTGGGGAAGGATGCCCGAATTGTTGTGAATGCGCCGCTGTTAGGGACCCCTCTGCCACCGCAAAATCGAGTCAGCCCAAAAGATGGAGTTATAGTTTCTTAGCTTGGAGTGAAAATAATAAAATGAAAAAGAGGGCAATCTATGGTCTACCCGGTGCTAAATTCCTTGACAATCTAATAAGTAGCGGGTGTAGCTCAGTGGTAGAGCATCAGCTTCCCAAGCTGAGGGTCGCGGGTTCAAGTCCCGTCACCCGCTTATCTGTTCTGGACGCCTGAACTACGCACATCGGTGCCGTGTTTTTGCGAGGGGAGCGAAATGCCAATTTACGAATTTCGTTGCAGGCAGTGTGATAATACGTTTGAGAAACTTTTCGCTTCGAGCCAACAGAAATCATCTCCCGTCTGTCCTGAATGTGAAGGCAGTGACACTGCGCAACTGTTTTCTGTCTTCGGGGTTGGGACATTAGATACCGTAGGTACACCGACAACTGATATGCCGATGTGTGGGACTTGTGGACACCATACACCCAAACCGTGCGCCTGAGTTGATGGGGTGTCCTAAGGGCTGTTATCACTAGATGTTTGAAAAATTAGCGGGTTATGATATACGGCATTCCACCTTGTGCAGTTTTTAATTGGAGTTTCGAGAGGAAGTAGATGGATCAAGGTAGACGTTTGACAAAGGAAGAGGTAAAAAGCGACCAGTTTGTTGATAGCACGCTACAGGTCTATGAATTCCTCAAGACGCACCTAAAATCGATTATTATCGGTGCAACAATAGTTATCTTGGTGGTCGGTGGTTTTGCTTTTTATCAGCACCAGCAACAGACCGCACGCGCAGAAGCCTTTCTGAAATATACTGAAGCCATTGAGAAATATCAGGAAGCCGAGAGTGATTGGTTTGATGCGGACGGTACGGAGAAGCCATTTGAAACCGCTGCGACCCAGCTTCAAGCCATTTTCCAAAAATACCCTGAGACTTCTGTCGCGGATAAAGCACGATATAATTATGCAAAAGCGCGCTATTATGAAGGGGACTATGATGGTGCGATCTCCCACTTTCAAATGGTCGTGAACGAGCATCAACCGGAAAACCAAATTCTCGCTTTATACGCTCAAAAAGCGATTGGCAACTGCCATGAACAGAAAGGCGAATACCAAAAAGCGCTTGAGGCATATACCCCCGCAGAGGATAAACTGCCTCAGATTGCCATGCGCGATTACGCGTTTTCGGATTTTCGGTTGAGTCAGGCGCGTTGCTATGAGAAACTCGGTGATTTTGATAACGCACTCGCAATCTACAAAGATATCATAGATCTCTTTAAAACCAACTTGGAAAAAGCGATTCAGCAAAAAAGCCGTGACTTAATTCCCGGAGCAAAAGCACTGATTGCAAGACTTCCGCAGCCACCGAGTGTAACAGCCGCTGAAGGCTTGGAAAATGAAGGCAATTATCACGAAGCCTTCGCTGCCTATGCCAAAGTGATTCATGACTACAAAGTTGATAAAGATATTCATGGGGGACTCACCGACGAACGACGCAGGACTATCAATCGCTTTGAAAAAACGGCAAACGATTTTCTCATAAACCTGCGCGATGCTCGGCGCGCTGAGTCAGAAGGACAGGACCCCTTGAACGATTATGTACAAGCGGTCGGTCTGGGTGGGCGTAGTTTCTATGAAAAAGTATTTGGATTTGCGCCGCACCGTTCGCTCTATGAAAAAGCACTTTTCCACCGTGACAAACTTCAACATGTGCAGTAGTGAAGTTGTAGGGTAGCCTAATCTGCCCATCGTATGGAAACTTGGTCTGTTCAGCGAATGAGGTCAATCTTATGATATCACCTCACACTGAAAAAGTCTTAGAATATGATAAGCTGAAGGCATTGCTTAAGGGGTATGCGCATTCCCAATTGGGGGCGTTACGAGCAGCAAAGTTGAAGCCGTTCCGGCAGCTTGATACAATTCGTCATCAGCAGCGGCTATGCAGCGAAGCGAAAGCCTTCTACCAGACCTCCAACGGTTTTCCCCTGCAAGGCTTGAAGGCTATCTCCCCGACGCTCCATAAAGTGTCCAAGCCCGGTGCTATTCTAGAAGTGGAAGAGTTGCTTAGTATCGCTCGTGTGGCGGCAGCCGCTCAAAATGTCCAGCGAGCCGTTAAAAGGCGAAATCCGAAGGATTTCCCAAAGCTCTCCTCGATTGTTCGCAATCTTCCGACCTTTCCCGAACTCACCCAATCTATTGACAGATGTCTCAGTCCGGATGGTGATGTCCTTGATCACGCTAGTCCAGCGCTACGATCGATTCGCCGCAAGTTGGTGCATACACGAACAAACATTCAATCGAAGTTAGAGAGCCTCCTCCAATCTCCCAACCATCAGCGATCTATCCAAGAACACGTTATCACCTCCCGCAATGATCGCTATGTCATTCCCATCAAACAGGATTCAAAGCACAATTTCCCCGGCGTTGTTCAAGGGCAATCCTCAAGCGGAGCAACCGCTTTCATCGAGCCGTTTGGTGTTGTGGATCTCAACAATGAGCTACACCAATTATCAGATGAGGAACGCCAAGAGATCCGACGTATTCTTCTCGAACTTAGCGACTTGGTTCGCGAGCATCAGGCATCGTTGGAACTTGCTTTGGACATCTTGGGGGGACTAGACTTTCTAGGAGCAAAAGCGCAGTTAAGCGTAGAACTAAATGGCGTTGAGCCAGTGCTTAACACGCGGGGTGCCATCAAGTTGATAGAAGCGAGACACCCGCTCCTTGAAATGAAATTTCGAGACAGTGCGAAATTAAAGGAAGAGGAACGCGATCCTAACCTGCCGGAGCGAATTGTACCAACTGATGCAACGCTAGGTGACGCATTTCACACCATGGTTATCACCGGACCGAATACGGGCGGGAAAACTGTGGTTCTCAAAACGATTGGCTTACTCACGCTCATGGCGCAGTCTGGTTTACATCTCCCTGCAAAGATGGGAAGTGAAATTGGGGTATTCGACCAAATGTTCGCCGACATCGGTGACGAACAGAGCATCGAGCAGAATCTCAGCACTTTCTCGTCCCATATCACCAAGATTATCTCCATCTTGAAAGAAGCGGATGAAAATTCACTGGTGCTATTGGATGAAATTGGGGCAGGCACGGATCCAACGGAGGGAGCGGCGCTTGGCATGGCGATATTAGACTGGTTAGAGACGCGTAAAGTTCGCACCGTTGCGACGACCCACTACGGCGCGCTGAAAGCGTACGCACATGCACAGGAGGGTATGGAAAACGCCTCAATGGAATTTGATTGGCAAACGCTGCAACCCACCTATCGTCTTCAGATTGGCGTACCCGGAAGCAGCAACGCCTTCAAAATTGCACAACGTTTAGGCATGCCTGACGCAATCACCGATGCCGCTAAAGCGTACACAGGCAACCAGACCGTTGCCGTGGAAGATCTCATTGTCAGTATGCAGGCGTCCCAAAACGAACTTGACGTTGAACGTGAAATGGTACAGGACCAACTCCGGGTGGCGGATACCACCGCCAGAAAGCATGAGGCGTTAATCAACCAGATCGAAGCGGAGCGAAAAGAACTTCGGGACCAAGCCGAGCAAGAAGCCGCTACAATCCTCAAAGATGCTCGTAAACTTGTTGAACAGACGATAGCAGAAGTACGACGGGGAAATGCCTCAAAAGATAGTGTCGGTAACGCGTTTACTCGCATTGAGGGGGCGCAGCAGAAACTGAACGAGAGACGCGAGCAGCAAAAACACGTAGCAAAACCGCAGCCCGATGCAATTAGCGTGCAAGTCGGTGATAAAGTCCGTGTGAAAAGCCTGAACCAATTCGGTGAGGTGCTCTCAGTTTCAAACGGGAAAACGCCTTTGCTCATCAAGGTTGGTAATATGCAGATGCGCGTGTCAAACAGAGAAATTGAGCCGGTGCATCCTGCAGACAATAAGCGTGAACTTTCTACCTCGATCTTGAATGTCCAGTATAGCAAGACAGGAAACGTTAAAACAGAGTTGAACCTGCAAGGAAAAACCGTTCACGAGGCTTGGTCGGAAACTGATAAATATATAGATGATGCGTTTCTTGCGGGATTACCGAGAGTGCGGATTATTCATGGCAAAGGCACTGGCGCATTGCGGAATGCCATTCATGATCTCTTGGCGGACCACACGCAAGTGAATGATTTTCAATTGGCAGCACTCAACGAAGGTGGCGCAGGTGCAACGATTGTCACATTGAAGGAATAGTAAGAGAAAATTTGGACTAATATTTTAGAATTATTCGCTCGCCTTGAGAAAATTCCCTTTCTCTGCGAGTAGCGTTGGAAATTTGCTAAGGACAACTATTCAATTCACGGGACGATCGAAGAAGACGGCTTCCAACAGGGCATGGTTATATTGTAGCCATAATGTTAAAAGCTAACGATTCATTGATACCATTGCCTGATGTTGGGATTGTCAAATCCAAACATCGTCAAGCCGTTATATTTCGCAGTACGTTTCACGTTTCATACCGATTTCGGTTTGAGGTTTCCCATTTTGTTCCTTTGGAACGCCGCGGCATGGGCAAAGCAAACCTAAACCTGTATCAGACGAAAGTGAGTTGTGATGAGACAAGCTTCTAACTACATTCCACGCGAGATACTTGATAATATTTGTGCACAGAACGATATTGTCGAAGTGATATCGGAGTGTGGAGTTCTGTTGAAGCCTATTGGCAAAGCCTATAAAGGGCTTTGTCCCTTCCACGACGAAAAAACTCCCTCCTTTAACGTCTCTCCCGAAAAGCAGGCATTTTACTGTTTTGGGTGTAATGCCGGCGGCAATGTCATTAGCTTCCTCAGAAAATATGACGGTAAGTCTTTTATGGAAGCGATGGAATGGTTGTCAGAACGCGCAAGTATTCCGCTCCCAGCGCAGGATGGAAGAGCACGCCAAATTAGCCAGAAACGTCTGGAATTGCAAGACCTGAATCGTTTTGCGATGGAGCATTTTCACCGCCAACTCCTAAATCCCAAAATTGGCGGCCATGCGTTGGCATACCTGAAAAACCGAGGCATCACAGATCAAACGATTAAAGAATTCCAACTCGGGTACGCGACCCCGGGCCGTCAAGATATGGTTAAGGCTGCCACACAAGCCGGTTTCTCAATCCAACAACTCATTGATGTTGGACTCATCAGGAGCGATGACCAAGGCACCACAGATCGATTCCGAGGGCGGGTTATCTTTCCGATTCGCGATGAACGCGGTAATGCCGTTGGATTTGGTGGGCGCGCAATCTCAGAGGAGCAGCTTCCCAAATATCTAAATTCTCCTACCACCACCCTTTACGATAAAAGTAAAACCCTCTACAATTTATACGAGGCGCGTCAGACAATCCAAAAAGAGGAGAAAGTCATTCTCGTTGAGGGCTACTTTGACGCACTTATGCCGTATCAAACGGGTGCCCAAAATGTTGTTGCATCGCTAGGGACCTCGTTTAGTTCTTCACACGCTGATTTATTAAAGCGGTTTGCCGAAGAGACTATTCTCCTCTACGATGGCGATCCAGCGGGCTTTCAGGCGGCGTTGCGGGGATTACACATCCTTCTGGCAGCAGGATTGCGGGTGCGGGTGGCGAGTCTACCGCCCGACACAGATCCAGATCAATTTATCCGCACACAAGGTCTGGATGCTTTCAATCAACGGGTCGATTCTGCGATGAACCTAATCGAATTCCAGATCCAACGGGCGACACAACAGCATGCAATTCATCGCATAGATGTAAAAACACAGGCTATCAAGGAAATTGCTCTGACCTTATCGAACCTCAAAAATCAGGTTGAGCTCAGCGAATACGCGAAGTACGCAGCGCAAGAACTTGATATTGAGCGGTCAGTGCTTTTGAGGGAGTTGCAACGTTTGGGCGTCAAGATGTCTCGCCCGGTTTCCCCACCGCGACACACTCAGGCTGCGCCAACCGCAAAGATGAGCCCGCGTGAATCGATTGAATGGCAACTGATTGAAGCACTGCTACAAGGTCCCGACCTCATCCCGCTTGCCAAAGCGAATTTTCACTACCAAGACTTTACCCATCCTGACTTTGCTACTATTGGCAGGATGCTCTGGGAAGCGAGTGATAATGAGGCTATCATTGACATGCAGACTATTATAAATGCTTGTGCTAACGAAAAGATTACAGGCATAATCTCCAAGGCTCTTCTAAAAAGGACAATCCCTCCCAATTTAACGACACGAGTGGAGGGGTGTCTGAAGAAACTCAAAGATTTTCTGTTGTGGGATGTTGAACGCATGAGGCGTTCTGAAGCCCTTGCACAAGGGAATAACAGCAAAAGCATTCTTGCAGAACTCGTTGAACTCTCGAACCGAAGAAGGCAGTTAGCCCGTTAGTCCCTGTTATTGCTTCGGGAGGGGCGCTAGGAGAATAAACTACAATGGCTTCCGGAACTAAAGATGATCGCTTAGTCGATATAGGTAAAGAGAAACACTTCCTTGAATACGATGAGCAACCGAATCCTTCACCACCGGGCAATCTCGATGACCTACTTCAAATTGATTTAGAAGAAATTAACCTTTCAGAAAATCCAGCAGATCTTGATGAGGGAGATTTAACAATGAATTTAAAAGTTATCAATCAAACAGCCGATTTTGATACACCTGAGTACTCCGACGATGAAATCCAGGGAAACTCGATAAGGTTGACGATCCGGTGAAGGTGTATCTACGAGAGATGGGGAGTATTGCTTTGCTGACTAAACAGCAGGAGGTCTCCCTGTCAAGGCAGATTGAAGACGGTCATCGTGAGGTCGAGGAGGCAATATTTGAAACGCCAATTGCAATTGCAGAGGTCCGAAAACTGCTCAATCAGATTTTGATTGGTAAGAAAAAGGCTTCTGATGTGCTTTCGATGGAGGTGTCAAGCACATCGGCTAATGATAAGGAAGAAAAATATCTGAAAAAAGCACAGGAATTGATGGCAGATTTGAAAGCGCGAGATTTAGAAATGCGCCTCCAAGAGCGCAAGTTAAACTATGAAAAACTGTCTGCTAGGAAGAAAAACGCCCTTCGCAAAAAGCTGGACTCCGATCGTTTAGAATTGGTAGAGACCCTCAAGGACCTCAAGATCGATCGCGAAGAAATTAGTAAAATCGCAGGTAAAATTAAAGATATTGCGACCCGCATGGCGCAGTTGGAAAAGCAGGTGACAAAGATTGAGGAGGGGTGCGAGCTATCCGCGGCTGAAATCTGTCAGCAGGTGCGGGATTACACACTGGGTAAGGGCCAACCAACTGGCCCTGACTGTTGTATGGACGGACTTAAGGAATATAACCGGAAGATCGTCAAGGCGAGGCGGACCATCAAAAGGTTGGAGCGTGAAATTGGCGCGTCACGTGAGCAACTTAACTGTGCGACCCAGCGAATCCACACGGGAGAAGCAACGGCACAAAAAGCAAAGATGACAATCGTCGAGGCTAACCTGCGGCTCGTCGTCAGCATTGCCAAAAAATACAGGAATCGAACGCCAGGGCTGACGTTTCTTGACCTCATTCAGGAGGGAAATATCGGCTTGATGAAAGCTGTCGACAAATTCGAGTATAAGCGGGGGTATAAATTTAGCACTTATGCGACATGGTGGATTCGTCAAGGAATTACCCGCGCTATCGCTGATCAGGCGCGCACGATTCGCATCCCTGTGCACATGATCGAGACCATCAATAAACTAATCCGCACTTCCCGTTACCTTGTTCAGGAGAAAGGTAGAGAACCCCTGCCGGAGGAAATCGCTGGTGAGATGGACATATCCATTGATAAGGTGCGACAGGTGTTTAGGATTGCACAGGAACCGATCTCTTTAGAAACCTCGGTTGGCGAAGATGAGGACAGCCAACTTCGGGACTTTATTGAAGACAAAACTTCAAAGTCTCCGGTCGCCGAAGCGACATTTACCATGCTCAAAGAGCGTATCGAAGAGGTGCTTCGTACGTTGACAGAGCGCGAGGCGAAAGTCATCCGCCTGAGATTTGGAATTGGGGATGGCTATCCGCGAACACTAGAGGAGGTTGGTACGGAATTTCAGGTCACCCGTGAACGGATACGCCAGATAGAAGCGAAGGCGCTGCGAAAGTTGCGTCACCCAACCCGGAGTCAACAGCTGCGTGGCTTTCTTGATGGTTAAGAGATTTCTTGCCAAAACGTGCCGACCATCTTGAGATTTCCATTGACAAATCCACGGCAAACTTTTATAATACTTCCTCGATTCAGGGGGGCCTGTAGCTCAGGGGTTAGAGCAGCCGGCTCATAACCGGCCGGTCCTAGGTTCGAATCCTAGTGGGCCCACCACTTTTTCCATCTCGGTTTTCCCTTTCCCTGCAATCCTGCCTATGGGGCGTTAGCTCAGGGGTACGAGCGCTACCTTCACACGGTAGAAGTCACTGGTTCAAATCCAGTACGCCCCATCATTTTCTGCGACTATCCTACCTCTTGCCCTTTGTACTGTAGTTGATACAGCCGGTAGTAGATGCCCCGTTTCTGAAGCAACTCGTTGTGCGTTCCCATCTCCTGAATTTCACCGCGGTGCATGACAATGATCTTATCAGCGTTCTGAATCGTTGAAAGCCGGTGTGCAATCACGATTGATGTCCGATTTGCCATCAGGCGGTTCAAGGCGTCCTGAATGATGAGTTCGGTTTCGGTGTCCACACTGGAGGTTGCCTCATCAAGAATAAGGATGTTGGGATCGGAAGCCAGCGCCCGCGCGAAGGCGACAAGCTGCTTCTGTCCAACCGATAATCCTGCCCCACCCTCTCTGACTTCAGTTTCATAGCCCTCCGGCATTCTCTGAACGTAGCTATCCAGATGAACCTCTTTTGCGGCAGCGATCGTATCTGCCTTTGAGATCTCCGGGTTGTCCAGATTGATGTTCTTCTCGATTGTCCCGGAAAACAGGAAGATATTCTGCTGCACAATGTTAATAGCACGCCGGAGATCTGGCAGCTCCATCTCCCGAAGATCCGTTCCATCAATCAGAACCTGTCCCTTATTCACATCATAAAATCGACACAGTAGGTTGATAATCGATGTTTTGCCTGATCCTGTGTGCCCTACAAGCGCGACCTTTTCGCCCGCCTTTACATTGAAGGAGACATCGCGCAGAACATAATCTTCTGCATTATAAGCGAACCAGACATTGCGAAACTCGATTTCGCCGTTCAATGCACCTAACTCTTTGGCTGGCATTGGATTCACAATTGTTGGCTGCGTATCCATCAGGTCAAAGATCCGCTCAGACGACGCCATCGCGTTTTGGAAGATTGTGTATTTCTCACTCAGTTCACGAATGGGCCAGAACAGTCGCTGGCTGTATTGAAGGAAAGCGAACAATACACCAAAAGTCAGCGTATCTTGTAGAATCTGCCCGCCGCCATGCCAGATGATAACCGCCAGCGCAAGCGAACCGCATACTTCGATCATCGGCGAGAAGAGCGAGAAGTAAAAGATGCTACGCAGGTTTGCACCGAGGTATTGCTTATTCCTGTCATCGAATTGCAGCCAGCTGCGTGGCTCCCGCGCGAATAGCTGCATCGTTGTCATGCCGACAATGTTTTCGTTCAGAAAGGCGTTGATCCGGGCGAGATACCTACGCTGATCACGGAAAGCGCGGCGCGAGTAGACCTGATAAACGGACGTTGTCACAAAGATGATCGGTAATACAGCAAAAGTTACCAATGCCAGCTTCCAATTCAAGAGCAGCATCGCTATCATGTAGCCGAAGATGCTGAGTAGATTCCCAAAGACCGTGATGACTCCGGAGGTGAATAGCTCCTTTAGTACCTCCACATCGCCCATGACGCGGGTCATCAGTCTACCCACTGGATTGTTGTCAAAGAAACGGACATCCAACCGCTGCAGATGTGAAAAGAGCGACATGCGCATATCATACATCGCTTTCTGCCCCACCATCTGCATTCCGTATTCTTCAAAGTAGGTAAATATGAATCTTGCCACGAGAACGAGGACATAATAGAGTACAATCGTTTCCAGTCCCTGTAGATTTCTCGGCTCAATATAGTTATCAATTCCAATTTGTGTCAGATAGGGCAGCAACGCTTCAGATGTCGAGTAACCAACCATCAAAAACACGATAAGCACAACTTCACGCCGATACGGTTTCAGGTAAGCGATCAGCCGCTTCATCAACTCCCGGTCATATACTTTACCGAGATCATCTTCTTCTTCGCTATACTCATGGAGTTGACTGCTACTACCACCACTACCAAACATAAATGAATCCTCCTTGTGCCATAATCTATCTGTCTTTCGTTAGGTCTTGAGTCGTTTTCAATCGGTGTCTGATTAAATCTATTTTTTCTCTGCCGGACATTTTGCTTGTTTTCCTGACCGTTTTACCGTGCGCGTTTAACTTTTCCCCATGAAATCGCCAATTTCTGGTTTGGGGAAACACTTAAAGTGGGAACAGATCCCCACGATGGATTGGTGTCCCACTCACGGTGTTGGGTGAGGTTAATGGGGTTGGTGCCATCGGCATTCATCACGTAAATTTCCCCATTACCATCACGGAGAGAGGTGAATGCAATCTGTGTTCCGTCCGGGGACCAAGCAGGCCTCCTGTCTTTGGCTGCGGCATTGGTGAGGCGAATGGGGTTAGCCCCATCAGCATCCATCACATAGATATCTACGTTTTCGTCGCGGTCAGAAGTGAATACAATCTGTTCCCCGTCCGGTGACCATGAGGGATTCCAGTCATTATGAAAATTATTGGTGAGTCTTTGTTGATTCTTCCCATTGGTATCCATCACGTAGATTTGCCAGTGACCGTCGCGGTCAGAAGTGAATACAATCTGTTCCCCGTCCGGCGACCAATCTGGTCCCTGGTTTTGGCCCTGCTCCCTGGTCAGTCTACGAGGTCTGCCCCCATCCGCAGCCATTACCCAAATACCCCACTCGAAAACGGGAGCTGATGTAAAGACAATCTGCTTACCGTCTGGAGACCAAGAAGGGCTACTATCCTCTCTGTCTAATGATTGAGTCAGGTTGATGGGATTGGTCCCGTCGGCATTCATCACATAAATCTCACCTTTCCAGAGCGGACCCCGGAACGACATAAAGGTAATCTGTTGTCCATCAGGGGACCAAGCAGGATGATCAGCGTATTGAGGCCCTTCGGTGAGTTGGCGGATTTGTGTCCCATCGGGGTTCATCCTGTAAATTGCTCTAGTCCCGCTGCGACTGGACGCAAAGACAATGCTTGTGGCAGCGTTTTCTGCCAGACTTGTCAATGCCGGAAGTAGGCTCGTAGCAAGCGCCAAAAGTACGCCGTGAAGATAGATCATCTGCAGCTTCTGGTTCAGTAATACGAGTTTCATTGTTGCCCTCCTTTGTGTAACTGTGGAGATGCCTTGAGATTTTCCCTCAAGCTATCTTCGTCTCCTAATTCCATATGAACTGGGTCCTTTTGATATTTCAACGAGGTCAAATAAGATCTGACGTGAATCGTTGCCAAACAAAATTCACTTGGCACATCCATCACACAAGCAATTAAGATGCCACAACTATTTTGAATATCCTGAGGATATTGTCAAGGAACCGAGTTTTTAGGAAAACGCACGCTCCGGGCAACGTTACCTTTGCCTTTGAGGTACGTTGTGACTTCAAAAGGGGTATTATACTCACAGGGAACATGTCGAAACTGCGCTACACCATCGTTGCAAAAATGCTACACGGTTACTTAAAGAGGCATTTGAATCAATGTGCTACAACAATTTAGCTGCTTCCCACCTGCGTAATAAAGCATTATAGGTAATTAGGTGAGAATTGTCAAGAAATCTGATAATAGCAAATCTCCTTGACAAATTTGGAGGTTCATGCCATAATCTCGGTGCTATAGGAGATGGGCTGAACCGCGGTTGGGGCACAGTCCTACTCGTATCTTCAAAGGATTTGATCAATCCTCAATTGATCAGATACCATTTCAAGATTGACCCCTAAAGGTTTGGGATGGGTCGAAAGGAATCAAAAATGAATAGCGATCAATCACCGGCGGCGGAACCTTATCGCGCCCCTGCCTTTGCTGATATGAAACCCGAACTTTCGGCTCCCGGAGCCACGCCAGAGCGGTTAGAACACCTCAGGGAGCACGGTTTTGTCATCATCAATGACTTTGTGGACAACCCCTGGATCCCGAGACTGCGTGAAGCGGGTCGTCGTGTCACCGAATCGTGTGCGCCAGAGCATATCTATAACAAGATCGACTGCTCAAAGGGTTATGTGCACCGCACGGGAGAGGATCAACCGTGGGCGATTCGGGGGCTTGTCCATCCAGCTTTTAACGAGCCTAGTTTTGCTGAGTTCCACGGCTCTTCAGATTTCCTCGATTTTGTGTCTTCTTGGTGTGATGGACTTCAACCGGAGGATACGGTGCTCGGCGGCCTGCTGCTGTGGGCTAATCCCCGTACGCACGAGAATAAGCTGGGTTGGCACCGAGACACAACATGGTGGGGCACCGGGAAGAGATACTTTGCACAGGAAGAGAACCGAGGCGAAGGACCGGAGGCGTATTCCGAGGAGACCGAAAGAATCCGCTGGAAAGAAATCGTTGAGAGTAACGCGAAGTCTATCACAGAACGAAACGGTGTGAGCATGTTCTTGGCATTGACGGACGACGAATGTCACGAACTCGTACCGGGCAGCCACAACCGATGGCGTACACCGT